>JBBQLA010000199.1:0-5469 GCA_038327485.1 Acidimicrobiales bacterium | reverse complement strand
TCGGCCAGCTCGAGCAGACCTTGCATGGTGCCGTCTTCGCCGTTGGGACCGTGGAGGATCGGCATGACCACGACCGGCACGGCGGAGTCGATGGCGCCATGGCCTCGTAGGACCGGCAACGCGTCGACGTCGGGGCCGCCGATGGCCAAAGCCGGAGGGAGCGCGGCGGCACCGGGCCCGGCGAGGATCTCGGCGGTGTCAGAAGCCAGCATCCAGTGACCGTCGCGGCTGATGCCGACGGGCACGATGTCGTAGCGGGCTGAGTCGAGCGAAGCGATCACCTCACGAGCGGAGGAGCGGCTCACGTCGTGTTCGGGTGACTTGCCGCCGAAGATCACGACCAGACGGACGCGATCCGGCAACGGGGTGGGGTCGGCCATCGGCGGCCACTGTAGGGGGCGGAACGAGGGCAGAATGGCCCAGTGATTCGGACGGTGCAGGGGTTGGCCGACGCCCTCGAAGCGACAACGGTGGGTGGGGCCGACCATGCGTCATTGGCGGCGTCTGCCGGCCGGCTGGTCATTGATTCCCGGCTCATCGAACCCGGTGACGTGTTCGTCGCGGTCCGAGCCGATCGGGACGGTCACGGTTTCGTCGTCGCAGCCCGCATGGCCGGCGCCTCCTGGGTGATCGCAGAGCATGTCGTCGATGAAGGCGCCACGTTGCTGGTCGAGGACACGTTCGCAGCGCTGGCGCGAGCCGGTCGGGTGGCGCGGTCCGAGTTGACCGGGCCGGTGGTGGGCATCACCGGATCGGTGGGCAAGACGACCACCAAGGATCTCGTCGCGGCGGTGCTGGGTCAGTCGAAAGTGGTCAACGCCAGCCCTCGATCGCTCAACAACGAACTGGGTGTGCCGCTGACGCTGCTCGGTGCGCCCGACGGCACCCAAGTGTCAGTGATCGAGATGGGAGCGCGGGGAGGCGGTCACATCGCTGAGTTGTGTCGGATCGCGTCGCCCACCATCGGGCTCGTGACGCTGGTGGCCCCGGCGCACCTCGAGTTGTTCGGTACGGTCGACGCCATCGTCGACGCCAAGGGTGAGCTGATCGAGTCGCTCCCCGCCGACGGCATCGCCGTTCTCAACGCCGATCAGCTCGAGGTGTCGGCGATGGCGTCTCGATCCTCGGCTCGTGTGTTGACGTTCGGCATGACGGGCGACGTGAGGCCCCGTGACGTGGTGCTCGACGACGAGCTTCGGGTCGGCATGCACCTCGACACGCCGTGGGGGCCGATCGAAGCGAGGCTGGGCGTGCGCGGCCGTCACCAGGTGATGAACGCGGCGGCAGCGACTGCCGCAGCGTTGGCTGCGGGAGCGTCGGTGGGCGACGTGGCGGCGGGCCTGGAAGTCACCGAGTTGTCGCCGTGGCGCATGGAGGTGAGCCGGGCCGAATCGGGTGCGCTGATCGTGAACGACGCCTACAACGCCAACCCGGAGTCGATGGCCGCAGCGCTGCGCTCGCTGGCGGACCTGGATGCGTCACGTCGGGTGGCAATTCTCGGTGAGATGGCCGAGCTCGGCGATACGAGTGCGTCGGCACACTCCGAGATGGCCTCGTTGGCAGCGTCGCTCGGCATCGAGGTGGTTGCCGTCGGCACCGAGCTGTACAGCATCGAGCCGGTGGCGGCGGCTGACGTGATTTCTCGGCTCGGGGCGCTGGATTCGTCAGTGGCGGTGCTGGTGAAGGGGAGTCGGGTGGCGGCCCTCGAAGGGGTGGCAGCCCGGTTACTCCAGTAGCGGTTCGATTGGCGCGCTGAGCGGCCCATCGTCGTCGGGTGCTCGCAGGTCGGCGTACCAGGCCAGACCGAGCGCCACGACAGCGCCAAAGATGAACACTTTGGTGAGCCCGGAGAGGTCGATGATCGGACCGCCGATCAGGCTTCCGAGGGGCACCAAGCCCGCCCATCCCATCATCCAGAGACCCATGACACGGCCCCGTACTTCGTCGTCGACCCGTTCCTGCAGCACCGTCGACAGGGCGGTGATGACGGTGAAGTAGAAGACGCCGGTGAAGAATGCTGCGGCCATGGCCGGGCCGACGCGGTGTTGGATCGACATCAGCGCGAGGGAGATGGCGAAGCCCACGAGGCCCCATCGAGTCAGGGCTGAGCGGTGCACCCGGATGAGGAACGTGCCGACAGCGATGGCGCCGACCGCGGCACCGAACCCGAACGAGCTGAACACGAGGGTGAAGGTGTGGGTGTCGCCGTGGAGGTTCTTCCGGGCGAACGGCGCAAGTTGGTAGATGAAGATGAGCGAGCAGAACGAGTACACCGAGACGGTGACGAGCACCCGGGTGATGACCCGGTCGGCGGCGGCGGCGGCGAACCCTTCGCGAAGGCGTTGCAGCGGCGGGTCGGAGTTGTCGCCGGTGGGGCGGGCATCGAAGGGGGCGACGATCACGGCGATGATCACGAAGATATAGGTGGCGGCGTTGATGCCGAAGATGACCGCAGGGTGTTCGAGGCCGATGATGAGGCCCGCAATGAGCGGCCCGACCACTCGCGACAGGTTCATCTGGGCCGAGTTGAGAGCGATGGCCCCGGACAAGTCCTTGCGGCCGACCAGCGCGGGCAGGGTGGCGTTGGCGGCAGGAGCATTGGCAGCGCCGGCCACTCCGATCGCGCCGACGAGTAGCACGAGAGCGAGCTCGTTGGGGCGGCCGTTCAGCACGAGGATGGCGAGGGCGACCGAGAGGAACGTCTGCAGGGTGGCAGCGGCCACCATGAGCTTGCGGCGATCGAAGGTGTCGGCGAGCACGCCGGCGAGGGGCGAGAGGAACAGCGTGGGGCCGAGCTGGGCGAAAGTGACCAGCCCGATGAACCAGGACTTTCCGGTGAGCTGGTCAGCGAGGGCGCCGAGCGTGAAGTTCTGCATCCACGTGCCGATGTTCGAGGCGAAGCTGCCGGAGAACACCCAACGAAATGCCGTGTGAGAGAAGGCGGCGCTGACAGAGCCGGGCCGGTCGTGCACCTCGTCGATCGCCACCGCTCGAGTGTCCCAGGCCGCTTCCCATCGCCGCCAGCTAGTTGGAGGGCGCACCTAGGCTGACGTGGTGAGTTCGCCGACCGACAGGAACCTGTACCGGGTTCTGGGCCTGTCGGCGACGGCGACCGACGGCGAGATACGCGCCGCGTACGTACAACTGGCGAGGGTGCTCCACCCAGATCGGTATCAGGCCGGGTCGGAGGCCGAGCAGAACCTTGCGGGGCGTCGCATGCGCGAGGTCAACGGGGCGTGGGAGGTATTGGGCAAGTCGGACAAGCGGGCGGCGTACGACGCGGAGCTGAAGTACCAGATGTTGAGCCACAGCCGGCCACCGCAAGTGCGTGAGCACTTCGAAGCGCCGGCGGCGGGTGCGCCTGATGAGGAGGACTTCGATCGCGATCCTTTCGAGGAGCGACCTGAAGACATGGTGCTGGTTCCGGCGTACCAGGCGTTCCTGCTGCGACGACTGCCGGTGATCGTGGCGATCGCCATCGCGGTGGCGATCTTCATCGGCACGGCGTACGCCTCGACGAAGCATGATCCGACGCCGTCGACCCCGACCACGTTGGCCTGCAACTCGTCGCTACGGCCGGGTTGCGAGCGGGAGTCGGGCGGCTGAGTTCCAGCCCTCCGAGGGGCCGCGATAGTGTCTGGCCGCTTTCGGGCGATTAGCTCAGTTGGTTAGAGCGCTGCCTTCACACGGCAGAGGTCGGCAGTTCGAGTCTGCCATCGCCCACTCCTCATCCCCTTTGTTTTCGGGCTTTTTGGAGGTCGGGAACGGCACGACGTTGGATTTTTCGTCGGATGCCCCGCGAAAAACCCGCGGGACTCGCGGGGCATGGTCGGCACTGTCCGTCACAGGGGCGGATTCGACGAACAAATCGAGGGTGTGGAGCACCGCGGTCTCGTGGCCCTCGAAGAGGTGTCCGTAGCGGTCGAGGACGACCGATACCGAGGTGTGCCCGGCCCAGGTCGAGATCTGCTTCGGGCTCGCGCCGGCTGCGATCCAGAGCGCCACCGCGGTGTGGCGCAGGTCGTGGATGCGGAGGGGCGCGACGCCGGCCTTGCGGATCGCCGGGTTCCAGAATCGGCTGCGCCACGCGCCGGCTCGCAGCACTCCGCCGTGGGCGCCGCCGAAGACGAGGGCGCGGGCGTCGTCGTCGACGTAGGTCGCGAGGTGACTGGCGAGCAGCGCGAGTACACCGTTGGGGATCGGCACGGTCCGTCGACCGGCTCGGGTCTTGGGTGAACCCCAGTGGATCTCGCCGCGCACCTCGACGGCGTTCTCGACGACGCGCAACGTGCCGGCCGTGAAGTCGACATTGCCTCGGCGGAGGCCGGCGAGCTCGGACAGTCGGAGCCCGCAGTAGGCGTCGAGCGCGATGAGCGCCCGATAGCGCGGGTCGATGGTGGCGGCGAGTCGCGCGATGTCTGCCGGGTCGAGGAACCGCATCTCCTGCTGCTCGATGCGCGGGAGTGCGATGCGGCGGCACGGCGATTGGGCGATCAGGTCGGCGTCGACTGCGGAGCGGAGGATCTTGGCGAGCGTCTGGTACGCCTTGTGCACACTCGCGGGAGCCAGGCCGGAGCCTGCGAGCTCGGCGACCCATCGGCGGATGTCGAGCGGTGTGATCGAGCCGAGCTTGTGGTCGCCGAATCGGGGGAGGACGTGGGTGCGGACGTAGGAGTCGTCGCGGGCCCGTGATGACGGTCGGAGGTCGACGGTCGTTGCTTGCCAATCGATCACCCAGTCACGGAGGAGTGTCTTTGCGCCGGCGGGATCGCGCCACGTGCCCTCGACGCGGTCGATGCCCAGCCGGTCGAGGAACTCGATGGCGGCGCGCTTGGTGTCGAACCGCCTGGAGTGTTCCTTGCCGTCGGGGCCGCGGTAGCGGGCCTCGACGCGGCCGCTCGGCGCCTTGCGGATGTGGCTCACTTCGAGCGCCTCGATGAGCGGAGCGCCCGAGCGACCTGGAGGGGGTCAAGGCCACGGGGATGATCGAGTGTCGCGACGATGACGCCGTCGGGTGGCGTGAGGAACCAGGCGATCGGCCGGTCGAAGCACCGTGAGAGCGACAGCATCTCATCGGCGCTGAACTGCTTGACCCGCACACCATCGACGGATCGTTCGACCGCGGAATAGCTCGCTCTCGACCATCGGGTACCGATGAACGGCTCGAGCGCGGCGGCGGCCTCGGGCTGGCTCCATCCCCGCTCGACACGAGCGCGGGTCATGTTGAGCGCAACGATCTGGTTCAGAGTCAGTCGGCGCACCTTGGAACGAGCCACTTGCCGATCATAGCCCCGGGCGTGCCGATTGTCATCAACATTATTGTTGACGCTGAAGTGTCAACAATCGAAATCGACCCGGAGCACAGGACGACACGACCCGGACGGTGGTCATCGGTGGTCATCTCTGACCATCACCAGGAGGACCCTGTTCATGTCCACCGTTGTCCCATGGCTCTTTCGTGGTCAGGGT
>JBBQLA010000198.1:0-5481 GCA_038327485.1 Acidimicrobiales bacterium | reverse complement strand
AGCCCAGTCTCGATCCGACCGCACGAGCGAGCTCACCGGCGTGGTCCAAGTGGAGACCACCGACGAAGTCAACGACGGAAGTCCGGGGCTTGGGGGAGCGACGATGGAGGTGGTGGTGACGGCAGGACGCGCCGTGGTGGTCGGCGGGGGTGCCGTTGTCGTCGGAGCCGTGGTCGTCGGCGCGACGGTCGTCGATGCAGTGGTGGCGGTCGTCGCCGTCGTGAGAATGGTGGTCGAGCTCGACGCATTCGTCGGCGACCGAGTGCTGTGGCGAAAGCGCCAACTCAACGCGTCCAGCGAGCCGGACGGAACGATCAGAACCACGGCGATCAGGGTCACGGCGAGTATCAGGGGTCGCTTGCGCATCCCGAACGAATCGGAGGACGCACGGAAATACTTGAGCGGCGTTCATTCGCGCCGTCTCAAGACCTCGTCGACAACTCAGATACCCAAACGCTTCGCGCCTCAACCGATTGGCTGTAAATACTTTGAACTGGCTTCAACTCCAGATGCCGAAGGCCTTCCACAGGACCCGGCCCAGCGGGGTGACGGCGTCGAGCTGTTGCAGGAGCTCGCGAGGTTTGGACGCACTGTCGGCAAGGAGCGCCCGGCCGTCGGTCGTGCTGAACGCGTCACGGATCACCGATCGGGGCACGCCGGCCCGCACTACGTCGATGGTCGGTCGCACCATGATTCGCACCATGATCCCGAGCACCATGGGCGCCGCCACGGCGAGCAGCTGACGGCGGACCCACCCCAGCCGTGGGACCTCGCGCTTGAGAGCCGAGCGTGCGTAGGAGATGTGGCGGGCCTCCTCGGCGATGTGGATCCGCATGATCTGTGCCAGCAGCGGGTGAGTCGTGCCGGTGGCGAGCATTCGCCGCTGCAGCAGGTCGACGGGGTCCTCGCCACCGAGCACCATCACGAAGAAGAGCGACGGCTGGTGGCGCGACACCAGGCGAATCCCGCCGATGGCGGCCTTGCGGAGGAACTTCGACATGCCCCGCACCTGCACCCCTGAGCGATGGACGAACTCGTGGAACATCAAGGTGTGCTGCGACTCCTCGATGATCTCATGGTGCAGGTAGCGGAACTCGACGGAGTCGTCGGACAGTTCGAGGGCGCGGTGCAGCAGGGCCTGCTGCAGCAGATTCTCGAAGTGCCAGCCGGTCTTGAGGCACGACGCCATCCGCACCAGGCCGACGCGAGCCTGCACCTCGATCGGCTGAGACCGGTACCACTCGGTGGCACCCAGCGGATCGATGTCGGGCAGGACGAATCGCAGATCGCCCGGCATCATGGCCATCTCGGGGCTGTCCCAGTCGACGTCGCGGTAGGCGTCGAAGCCCTTGTCGGCAGACAACCGACTCAGCCGGGTGACCATCTTCTCGAAGGCGGCCGTGGCATCGGCCTTGCTCGTCATCACTTGGGACATGAGGCACCTCCGGGCTTGTTGACCTCAGGTCGATACCGTAGATCGTTATGGACCAGTGGTCAATAACGGGAGAATCATCGTGTTGACGCTCGATACACTCGACGCGGTGACCACTGCGGCCGCTTCACGGCGGCGCCTCGACCCCGACGCCCGGCGCGCCCAACTGGTAGCCGCCGGCCTCCAGTTGGCGAAGGACGGTCCGATCGACTCAGTCACCGCGCCCGAGGTGGCCCGTCACGCCGGGGTCTCCAAGGCCTTGGTCTTCCACTACTTCCCCACTCACCGCGAGCTGCAGGCCGCCATCGCTCGAGCGGGATCCGACGAGCTCCTCGCGATGTTCGAGTCGACCGACGAGGCGCTGTCCTACGAGGGACGCCTCGAAGCCGGCCTGCGTGGCTTCATGACCTACATCGAGGAGCAACGCCACAGTTACACCTCGTTGGCCCGAGGCGCCGGAGCCGACGAGTTGATGTCGGCGGTATTCGAGGACACTCGACTCGCCGTCGTCGACATCATCTGCGAGGTGTTGGGGCTCGACGAGCCGTCCCCGCGACTGCGACTCGTGCTGCGCGGGTGGATCGCCATGTGCGAGGAGATGACCCTCGATTGGCTGCAGACCCGCGCCATGTCCCGGGACGAACTGGCCGGATTCCTCCGCGACGCGGCACTGGCCTGTCTCAGCTGGGCCGTGGTGGCGCCGAGCTGACCGGCAAGCGGGGCCCTCGCTCTGTCAGGGCGTGGCGATCACCTCGCCATGCAGGACGGCGAACCATCCGTCCGACGCGGTGGCCCAACGACGCCATCCCGCCGACAAGCGGGCCAGATCCGCCTCGGTCGCGAGGCCCCGTTCGATGGCCTGCGTGGCGAACGCCGACTCGATGACCCGATCGGCCCACATGTCAGCCCACCACGAGCGGTCGGGGTCCTCCGCGAAACACCAGGCCGACGCGGAGGACTCGACGCGACTGAACCCGGCCTCGAGCGCCCACGACCGCAAGTGCCGACCGGCATCCGGCTCGGCGTCGTTTCCTCGCGCCAGCTCCAGGTACAGCGCCAACCACTCGTCGAGCTCGGGCACCGCCGGAAACCACGTCATGGCCGAGTAGTCGCTGTCGCGTGCGGCCACCACCCCATGGGTTCGGCAGACCCGCCGCATCTCGCGCAGCGCGGCGATCGGGTTCGAGAGATGCTGGAGGACTTGGTGCGCGTGGACGACGTCGTAGCTGTCGTCGCAGGCATCGAGCGCGTACACGTCGCCGACGACGAAGCTCACATTGACCAGTCCATCGGGCACCGCTGCGGACGCCGCCTCGATCACCGTCGCCGACGGATCGAGACCGAGCACAACCCCGTCGGTCAGCCGACCTGCCAGATCGACGGTGATCGTGCCGGGCCCGCATCCCACATCGAGCAGACGAGCGTCGGGACGCAGATGAGGGATCAGGTAGGCGGCAGAGTTCTCCACCGTCCGCCACCGATGGGACCGAAGGACCGAGTCGTGATGGCCGTGGGTATACACGTCGGAAGGCGAGTCCATGGTGGAGATTCTGTCCGACTCGGCAGAAACCCGGTGCTCTCGTGGACCGGAACGCTGTTCCGCTACATACTGGGAGGGCAGAACTCCCGCTCAACACGCCCAAGGAGCCCCCGAATGCGCCCACACGTCGAGATCGTCGATGAGCGTGACCTGATCTGGCATCCGGCCGAGCTCCCCGGCGCCGTGGGTGAGGCCGTCCAGCGCAACCTGGCCTACGACGAAGAGGACGGCTCGCTGTCGGCCACCATCCGCTTCCACAGCGACTGGACCCGGCCCTCGGGCGTGCATCACGCCGAGACCGAGTGGTTCGTGCTGCGGGGCGAGGTCCGCATCGGCGACGAGGTGCTGGGCCAAGGCGGCTACTGGCACGCGCCGATCGGAGTGCTGACCCCGGCGCTGTCGGTGACCTCTGGCACCGAGGTGTTGTTCTTCCGCGAGTTCGGCGGCTGGGACTTCGATCCGACCGACGCCGACACCGAGTCGGTGCGTCCCGACCAGCAGCTGGTCATCCGCCACTCCGCCCAGGAGGAGTGGATCCCCGTCGAGATCGGCAGCCCGATGCGCTTCGACCTGGGAGGCACTCCGGTGCCTGGACTCTTCATCAAGATGTTGCACCGCGACGAGAAGACCGGCTTCTACACTCGGCTCATCAAGGCCAAGGCCGGGTGGCGCGAACACCCCCTGGCTCACCACCCGGTGTACGAGGAGGCCTATTGCCTCGAGGGTGGGTTCGACTACAACTTCGGCCGGATGTGGCCCGGAACGTACTTCTTCCGTCCGGCGCTGATCCGTCACGGCGACTTCACCGCTGACGAGGAAGCCGGCTGCACGTGGCTGCTGCGCTGCGACGGCGACCTGGTCGACTGGTACACCGACAACGCCCGTATCGAGATGCACGGCGACGCCACCAACTGGGGGCCCGATCATCCCCACACCATCGCCCCCGCGCTGCCGCAGCCGGTGCGTTCCCGATCGACTGGTCCCATGGAGGACCCGGCGTATCAGTAGCCTGCCGACCCGATGCCCCGTCGGATCCTGCTGCTGGCCCTCACGGCGTTCCTCGTCGTGGGAGCGCTGGCGTTCCTGATTCCCGAGGTCTCCACCGGCGACACGAACTGTGGCTCTGCGATCTTCGCCCGGGACGTCTCCGGAATCGTCCTCACCACCGGCGACACCGCGGCTGACAACTTCGCCCTGCAGTCCGTGATCGACGAGTGCGACCACCTGGTCTTCCGGCAGCGCTACATCGCCGTGTTGTTCCTCGGGGCCGCCGGCGCGGCGTTCTGGTTCTCGAAGCGCGCACCGCGCAGCATCGTCACCGATCTCCCCGGCGACCCGATCATCTGAGCGTCCCGGTGGCGGGTCAGGTGGCCGCGTCGGGAAGTGGCAGCGCAGGGCCGAGCGGCTGGCGCTCGGCATCGGCCGCAATGTCGGCGCCGACCGGGTAGTTGATCACCAGCGACTGGAACGACCCGGGCTTCGACGCTGTCAGCTGGACATGCGCGTTGGTGCAGTTGGGAACCACGTAGCGCGCGTTGTCCGGCTTGTGGGGGAAGCCAATGATGACCAGGCCGACGTTGACCACGCCCTTGGCCAGGCGACCGCTGGGTTCCCAGGTGGATCCGAGGAACCAGTCCCCGCCGTCCTTCGACTCGTCGCACTTCAGCTGCACGTCGGGGTTCTGCTGCTCGAAAGCGGAGCGGTTCTCCGATCGCATCGTGACCCGGAGTCGAGGGAACGATTCGGGCGACTGAGAGAAGGCGTCGATTCGGACCACCGACACCTCCACACCGAACAGATCCTCGGACTTGCCGATGACGCCGTCGCGAACGACCGGCTGGACATCGACCGCGGCATCGGGCGGCGCCTCCTTGGTGCACCCGGTGATCAGGGCCGACGACACCGCCACGAGCGCGGCGGTGCGGCGAAACCCACGACTCATGAACGGCGACTCATGAACGGCGACGAACGATCTCGTAGATGGCCACTGCCCCAGCCACCGACACGTTGAGCGATCCCAGTTGGCCGTGCATGGGAATCGAGGCCACCACGTCGCACCGCTGCGCCACCAGGCGTGACAGACCGGCTCCTTCGGCGCCGAGCACGAGGCAGACCGGCGCCGAGTCGACCGAGAGCTGATGAATGGTCGAATCACCGCCTGCGTCGAGGCCCACGACCCACACGCCGAGCTCCTGCATGCGCCCGATGGCGGCGGGCAGTCCACCCACCAACGCGATCGGCACGTGCTCGACCGCCCCCGCTGCTGCTTTCGTCACGGTGGGGGTCACGTGCACGGCGCGGTGCTTGGGCAGAAGGATGCCCGTCACGCCGGCGCACTCGGCCGTACGGATCAACGCGCCGAGATTGCCCGGATCGGTGACGCCGTCGAGCGCTATCAAGAAGGGAGCGGGGCCACCCTTGCGCTGCTTGCACAGCTCGTCGAGCTCGTGATCGGGCAGTTCGGCGGCGGTGGCCACGACGCCTTGCGACGCTTCGGTGCGACTCATCA
>JBBQLA010000197.1:0-5492 GCA_038327485.1 Acidimicrobiales bacterium | reverse complement strand
AGCTGGCCCTCCGAATCGATGAGGCCACCGAGGCGGATCGACAGAAGATCATCGTCGAGGTCTCGGTCGACATCTGTGAACGCCTACTGGCCGGGGGAGTCCCGGGCCTGCACTTCTACTGCCTCAACCGGGCCGAGACGACACTGGACATCGCCGCCGCGCTCGGCATGTAGCTGCTGGGTCAGCCCGGGTAGACGAACATTTCGTAGCACTGGGTGCGGGGCGGGATGCAGAGCTCCGACAGCATCGTGAAGATCCACTCAGCCACCATCATGGGTGCAGCATCGGGTGGAACCGCGATCACGAGCCCACGCCGCGCATGATCCTGCACGGTCCGCCACGTCGACGGGATGGCTGCCGGTGTGTCGGCCAGGAACCTGGCGGCGCTGCGCCCGAGCCCGTGGTGTACCCCGACCTGTGCCGGTTCTGGGTGTCTTCCCGACGTTGTCGGCGCAGTCCACGTGGCCAGTGGCACCAACGGACCGCGCTTGGAGAAGACCGCGAAGGCCGTCGGCGTCGGCGGGACGGGAACGTCCTCGGGGATTTCGGGCAGGACGTTGATCCAGCCTTTGCCCGCGACGGTGAGCTCGTCGATCCGTTCGGCCAACACCTCAGGCGCCGTCTCGACGACGAGCAGCCGAGGCGGCGCGGCTTTCACGGGCGGACCATTCAGCGGGACGCCACGTCGGCCTGCAGGTTCTCGTCGATGGCGGCGAGGAATCCTTCGGTGTCGAGGAAGGGCTGGTTCGGGCCGACCAGCAGGGCGAGGTCCTTGGTCATCTGGCCGCCTTCGACCGTTGCGACGCAGACCTTCTCGAGCGAGTCGGCGAAGGCAATGAGCGCGTCGTTGGAGTCGAGCAGGCCACGGTGCTTCAGTCCACCGGTCCATGCGAAGATCGAGGCGATCGGGTTGGTGGAGGTGGCGTTGCCCTTCTGGTACTCGCGGTAGTGGCGGGTCACCGTGCCGTGGGCGGCCTCGGCCTCGACCGTGCGTCCGTCCGGCGTCATCAGCACCGACGTCATCAACCCGAGTGAACCGAAGCCTTGCGCCACGGTGTCGGACTGCACGTCGCCGTCGTAGTTCTTGCAAGCCCACACGTACCCGCCCTCCCACTTCATGGCGCAGGCCACCATGTCGTCGATGAGGCGGTGCTCGTAGGTCAGGCCGGCGGCAGCGAACTCGCCGGCGAACTCGGCGTCGAAGACTTCCTGGAACAGGTCCTTGAACTGGCCGTCGTAGGCCTTCAGGATCGTGTTCTTCGTGGAGAGGTACACAGGGTAGTTCCGGGCGAGGCCATAGCGGAACGATGCCCGGGCGAAGTCACGGATCGAATCGTTGAAGTTGTACATGCCCATGATCACCCCGCCGTCGGAAGGCATCTTCACGATCTCGAACTCCATTGGTTCCGAGCCGTCATCGGGCGTGTAGGTGATGGTCACCATCCCGGCGCCGGGCACCTTGAAGTCGGTGGCCTTGTACTGGTCGCCGTGGGCATGACGCCCGAGGATGATCGGCTTGGTCCATCCGGGGACCAGACGTGGGATGTTCGAGCAGATGATTGGCTCACGGAAGACCACGCCTCCGAGAATGTTGCGGATGGTGCCGTTGGGCGACTTCCACATCTTCTTCAGACCGAACTCCTCGACGCGGGCCTCGTCGGGAGTGATGGTGGCGCACTTCACGCCGACGCCGTGGCGCTTGATGGCCTCGGCCGCATCGATGGTCACCTGGTCGTCGGTGGCGTCTCGATGTTCCATACCGAGGTCGTAGTACTCGAGGGGGATGTCGAGATAGGGAAGGATCAACCGGTCCTTGATGAAGGCCCAGATGATCCGGGTCATCTCGTCACCGTCGAGTTCGACGACGGGGTTCTCTACCTTGATCTTGGACATCGGTCACCTGCTCTGGATCTCGCTGATTGGCGGTCGAAGCATACATGTTCCAGACAAGTGGGCGGCCTCGGATGGAGGGCCGTCGGTCACGTACCATCGAGGCTCCGGCGAGATCGCTCCAACGGGGCCAGGGGTACAGCACATGGGTGACGGGGTACCGATCAAGTGGTTGGCGAAGGCCATCATCCAGAAGGCCGTCTCGTTCACTCCTGATCCCGATGGCTGGAACCATCGCCTGCAGAAGGTCTTCGGCCGCGAGGTGCTCGACCGTGGCACTGTGGTCAATCGGGCCGACATGGCTGCCCGACATCTCGAGGCGTTCGAACTGGCTGGGTTGTCACACGGCCCGACCGGATTCGATCGTCCGGTCACGATTCTCGAAGTGGGGACCGGCTGGCACCCGATCGTGCCGATCCTGTTCTTCCTGTTGGGGGCCGAGCGGATCGTGAGCGTGGACCACGTCGATCACTCATCGCTCGACAAGTTGACCATGACGGTGACCGAGGTGGCCGACGCTTTGGCGGCGGGCGCGCTCGACGAGTTCCTCCCCAACCGGCTCGAAAGTCGCGAGGCCGAGTTGCGCCGATTGGCCGATGCGATGGGCTCGATGTCGGAGGCGGAGATCCTCGCTGCACTGCGGATCGAGCGAGCGGTCGGCGATGCCCGCGAGATCCGCATCGATGGATCAATTGATGCGGTCGTGTCGAACCACGTGCTGGAGCACGTGCCCGCGGACCTCCTCGGGCCGATCCTGTCGGCCTGCTTCGAAATGTGCGTCGACGGTGGGGTGATGAGCCACACCGCCGATCTCATCGACCACGGTCACTACGTCGATCACCGTCTGAGCCAGTTCAACTACCTGCGCTTCACGCCACGGCAATGGAAGTTGGTGGGCAACGACATCCAGCACGAGAACCGTCTGCGCTTGGCCGACTACCGACGGATCTATGCCGAGGCGGGCGTGCCGATCGACTGGGAGTCGACCCGCAACGCCGATCCCGAGCACCTCGCCCGCATCCCGGTGGCCGAGCCGTTCCGGTCGATGGACCCCATGGAGTTGCAGGTGCAGTTCGCCCACTTCATGTCGAAGCGGGGCGTCCCGAGCTGATCGAGGTCGCGGTCGCGCCGACCTGCACGAACCACGCCCGACCTGTTCCCTGGCCGTATCTCGATCGTGAGCGCTCGATCCGTCCACAGATTTCTCATCTGGGATCTCGGGACAGGAACCCAGGGTCGCTGCCCACAGATCGCGGCGGCGGATGGCGGGCACCGGGGTAGCCTCGGCTTCACTCCGCATCGGCGGATGCTTCAGCAGCCAAGGGGGCCCTCGTGAGAGAGCACAAGCAGTTCTACATCGGTGGCGAGTGGGTCGATCCGTCGACCAAGGACACGATCGACGTCATCGACTCCTCGACCGAAGAGGTCATCGGCCGAGTGCCGATGGGTGGCGCGGCAGATGTCGACGCAGCAGTCGCGGCGGCCAAGTCGGCCTTCGACACGTGGGCGTCCACGCCGGTCGACGTGCGCGCCAAGTACCTGCGAGACATCGGCGCAGCGTTGGCGCTTCGCTTCGAGGAGATCGCCGAGGTGATCTCAGCCGAGGTGGGCTCGCCCAAGCAGTTCGCCCAGTTCGTTCAGGCCGGCCTCTCGCTCGGAGAATGGGAATCGTTCGCTCAGCTCGTCGAGACGTTCGCGTGGGAAGAGACCGTGGGGAACAGCCTGGTCGTGCGTGAGCCGATCGGTGTCGTCGGCGCCATCACGCCGTGGAACTACCCGCTGTTCCTGATCATCTGCAAGGTCGTCCCGGCGCTGGCCGCGGGGTGCACCGTCGTGCTCAAGCCGTCTGAAATCACGCCGCTCAACGCCTATTTGCTGGCCGAGGTCATCCATGAGGTGGGTCTGCCCGCCGGCGTGTTCAACCTCGTCGTCGGTGAAGGCCCCGTCGTCGGTGCCGCGCTGTCGAAGCACGCCGATGTCGACATGGTCAGCTTCACCGGCTCCGGTCGCGCCGGCGCTCAGGTCACCCGCGACGCCGCCGACACCGTCAAGCGCGTCGGCCTCGAACTCGGCGGCAAGTCCGCCAACATCGTGCTCGACGACGCGGATCCCGCCGCGGTCGCCATGGGTGCCAGCTTCGGCTGCATGATCAACGGTGGCCAGACCTGCTCGGCCCTGACCCGGCTGCTCGTGCCGGAGTCCCGTAAGCAGGAGTACATCGACGCCGTCGTCGACACGATCAGCCAGATCAAGCTCGTCGATCCCCACGCGGACGACGACAACCCGATGGCCATCTTCCAGAACATGGGCCCGATGTCGTCCAAGGCGCATCAGGAACGTGTGCGGAGCTTCATCCAGAAGGGCATCGACGAGGGTGCGACGTTGCTCCTTGGTGGCCCCGAGCAGCCAGAGGATCACCCCGTCGGTTACTACGTGAAGCCGACCGTCTTCGCTGACGTCACGCCCGACATGTCCATCGCGCAGGAGGAGATCTTCGGCCCGGTGCTGGCGATCCTCACCTACACCGACGATGACAACGCCGTGGACATCGCCAATGGGACCATTTACGGCCTCGCCGGCGCCGTGCAGTCCGGCGACGTGGAGCGGGCCAAGGCCATCGCCCGTCGGATGCGCACCGGCCAGGTCGACATCAACGGTGCCGCCTTCAACACCGCTGCGCCGTTCGGTGGCTACAAGCAGTCGGGGAACACCCGTGAGCGCGGGCGTTGGGGTCTCGAGGAGTTCCTCGAGACCAAGAGCATCCAACTCCCCTGAACCTGCTTCGCCTGATTCGTTCTGTCCGGCCGGAGTGACCAGATGTGGCCACTCTGGCCGGACACAACGGGTGGGGCTCGAGTCAGCGGAGGAGTTGGCGGAGGATCTGTTCGACGAACGCGTCGTCGGTGGGGTGGCCGCTGAGCAGCGTCCGATAGAAGATCGGTGAGACCACCATGTCCATCACGATCTCGAGGTCGGCATCAGCGGACAGTTCACCGGCCTCGATCAGTCGCTCCAGGATCCGGCGGGTCTCGGCGCGTCGGCTGGTGACGTACTCGTGGCGAAGCCGCCGGAACTCCTGGTCACGCGCCGCACCGTCGATGATTGTCGGCAACACGCCGGTTCCCACCGACACGATGATGCGCTGCAGGAGCGATCGCAGATCGTCGATCGGGTCATCGGTGACGACCGGCTCCTCGGGCGGACGCAGGTACTCCAGGGCGTCGAGGGTCAACGCGGCGACCGACTCGTAGTGGCGGTAGATGGTGGTGCGGGCCACGCCGCTGCGTTTCGACACGGCATCGATCGACAAACCCGAGTATCCGCCCTCACGCAACAGGTCCAGGGTCGCCTCGCAGACCGCCGATCGGGATCGGGCGATCCGAGGGTCGCTCATGTCTGTCGGTTCTACAAGGTCACCCTCCGATACGCAACACCCGTGAAGCGAAACAGGTTCGGTGAAATGAATCGGCCGTCAGTACGGTTGCCCCACCAGTTGGTGAGCCGACCGCGCACCGAACGACCAGTCAGGGGACGAGCAATGACGGAGGTGGATGGCCTGTATCGGCGCGGCGCTCGCCTGGTCGTACGTTTCTGGCGCGCCC
>JBBQLA010000196.1:0-5500 GCA_038327485.1 Acidimicrobiales bacterium | reverse complement strand
CCCGCGACCCCAATGGCAAGTTGCTCAAACGGCACCTCCGTGACGAAGCGTGGGCCGCGGCGGGTCGTTCGGTGTGACGGGTTCCGACGTCACCTCGCGGCTCGTCACGGTCGACGGCGATGGTGCTGCAGCGTTGATCGGTGGGTTCTCGGCCACCAGCGGGTTGGCCCACTTCCCCCGCCAGCCGGTGTGCCCCTTCACCGGAGCCGACGACATCGTCGACCACACGCTCCCCCGAACCGGCCGGCTGTGGTTGTGGACCGCAGTCACAGCCCCCCCGCCGGGCTACACCGGCCCCATTCCCTATGGGCTCGGCGTTGTCCGACTCGACATCGAACCCGCCCTTGATGTGGTGGGAGTGCTCACCGTGGCCGACCCCTCGACGTGGTCCGAGGGTGATCCGGTCGAGGTCACCACCATCGAGGTGCCCGGTCCCAACGGCGAACCGATGACCACCTGGGCCTTCATGCCACGCGTGTCGCCGTGACGCTGGTGTCGCCGTGACGCGCGAAGTCGGCATCAGTGGAATCGGCCTGCACCCGTTCGGACGGTTCGACGACCTGACCGCGACCGACATGGGGGTGGTCGCGGTGCAGGCTGCGCTCGCCGAAGCCGGCGTCGGGCGGGGCGAGATCCAAGCGGCGTTCTGTGGCACCGCCTACGGCGGCGTGGCCGCAGGCCATCGAGTGCTGAGCGCCTTGGCGCTGACGGGAATGCCCATCGTCGACGTCGAAGCCGGATGCGCCTCGGGTGGGGCGGCGTTGCAACTCGGTGTCTCGCAGATCGCCTCGGGCCAGGCCGACTGCGTGCTCGTGTTCGGCATCGAGAAGATGCCTCGCGGCGTGATCCGGTCCTCGTTCTTCGCTCCGTGGCAGGAGTGCGCCGGGCTCACTCCTGCACCCGCGTACTTCGCGCTTCGAGCCCAACGACTGCTCCGCGAGCACGGCCTCACCAGCGACCACTTGGCCCAGCTCGTGGTGAAGAACCGGGCCAACGGCGCGCTGAACCCCGACGCCATGTTTCGCTCAGCAGTCACCGCCGAGCAGGTGTTGGCGTCTCGGATGATCTGCGACCCGCTGCGCCTGTGGATGCTGTGCTCGCCCAACGAGGGGGCTGCCGCGGTGGTGTTGAGACCGGCCCGAGACGGCGACGTCGTCGTGGCCGGGGTGTCATTGCGATCGCACCTCCCCGGCAGCGTGCTGGGCGAGGACTCCCCCTTGTGCGGCATCGACGACACCACCATCACGCCCCCCACGACCCGGGCCGCGCGCGACGCCTACGAACAGGCCGGCATCGGACCCGACGACATCGACGTGGTCGAGTGCCAGGACACCGACGCGGCCCGCGAGCTGCTCACCTGGGTCGAGCTCGGATTGTGCGCGCCGGGCGAACAGGCCCGAGTGCTGGCCGACGGCGATTCGGAGTTGGGTGGTCGTCGGCCGGTGAACCCGTCGGGCGGTCTGCTGTCGAAGGGTGAGCCGCTGGGAGCCTCGGCGCTGGGACAGGTCGTCGAGATCGTGCGTCAGTTGCGGGGGACGGCCGGACCGCGTCAGGTGCCGCGCACCCGGGTCGGTGTGTCGCACGTGATCGGCCGCGGCGCGAACGCCTGCGTGGCGGTCCTGCGCCAGCGCTGACGCATCAGCCGCATCGTCGTCCACCACACCACCAGCACGCACACCGTGGCAGCGCCCACCCGCACGACCACGTTGGTCCAGTCGGTGCCGGCCTGGATCCCGTGGACGGTGCCGGCGATGAACAGACCGAAGCTCGAGAGATGGATGCTGTGCCACACCTTGCGGGGAAGGCGCGACCGGAACCACGAGGTCAGCTGGATCGCGATGAGCAAGTAGAACGCCGCGATTCCCCACGCCACTGCGCCCGGGTTCCACTTCGTTCCCATCGGGACCAGCAGTTCCTTCCACGAGAAGTACGTGAAGTTGTCGGCGACCAACGCACCCATGTGGATGAGGCAGAAGACCACGGCGAGCGCGCCGAGGTAGGTGTGGAGGTCGAGCAGCCAGGCCGGCAGGCCGCGCCGACGCACCAGTCGAGTCGAGACCGCCAGGCCCCACACGATCGAGGCCGCGCACAGCAGCCAGCACATCAGTCCGGCCGATCGGCTGACGAACCACGCCAGCTGTGAGTCGACGACCGCGATCACGCGGCCACCATCATCGAGTCGAGCAGCCATCGAGTGACCTGATGCTGATCGAGCAACACTGCTCCGTCGACCGGTCCGGCGATGAGCGCTGCGTTGGCCAGCACTTCGGCCCACCAGGCGTCGAGACGCCGCACCGTCAGTAATCGCTCGTCAGCATGGCGGCGAGCCCGAACAGCGGGGCGGTGGCGGCGGGTCCTCGTTCTCGTCGGGCGCCAGGGTCGTCGTGGGCGACGACGTGGTGGCGGGGGCGTTCGTGGGGGCGGCCGTCACCGGTGGCGCGGTGGGCGTACCTGCGGGTGTGGCCGGGGCGCCGGACGTCGGGGCCACGACCGGGCGGGGCGAAGTCGATCCGGCCGGAATCGTGACCACCGGCACCGTTGGCGACCCCGAGGGAACCGTCGTCGAACCAGGGGCGCCGCCCACCGTGGGGGTCGTCGTCGGGGCGACCTCGGTCAGCGCGGTGGTGGTCGGGTCGACCGATGGCTCGGGTCCGACTGTCGGAGTGGTGCCAGTCACCGCCGAGGTGCTGGGAACCGAGGTGGATGAGCCGTGACGAATGGGAGCGAACGCCACGATCGTGGTGGGCTGCGCCGCGGCCAGCGAGCTGATGATGCCGAGGCCCGCAGCCCCGCTGACTCCGGTCGCAACTGCGCGGCTGACGACGGCGCGACGGCGCGAACTCCCCCCAGTGACGTGGCCCATGGTCGATCATCGGCATCGCGCCGAGCGAACCTGAACCGTGGTGCGATTCTCCAATGGAATACACCGGTACCGGTATACTCGTCAGATGGCAACCGAGACGTATTCACGACACCTGATCCGAATGGCCCGTCGGAACGCCGGCCTGACCCAGGTCGAGCTGGCAGGTCGCGCAAAGACAAGCCAGGCGGCGGTTTCGGCGTACGAGTCGGGGCGACGATCACCGTCCGTCGACACCCTGTGCCGAATCCTTGCCGCAGCCGGCTTCGAGGTTCGGATGCGGCTGGCCGAGCCGGATCGTCACGACGCCACGCGCGCCATCGCTGAGACTCTTCTCTCCCTGGAGGAGCTCGAAGCCTTCAACGAACGCGAGCGCCGCCGCGTCGCCCGGCATCGCGTCGGCGCGAGCGAAGCGGCAGCGACAAGTGTTTGACCCTGGAGCGATCGTCGCTGCCCTGAATCGTCATGAGGTGCGGTTCATCGTGATCGGCGGCATGGCCGCCATGGCCCACGACCTTCCGGTGCCCGTCACCATCGACATCGACATCACCCCGTCGCGCGATCCGGACAACCTCGAACGACTCGCGACTGCATTTGACGAACTGGAGGCCGGACTCCTCACTGCGGATCAGGGCGGGACCTGGTTCCCGCGCCATCCGCTCGAGAACTGGGCGCAGTACGACACCCTTCACCTCATGACGAAGCACGGACCTCTCGACCTCGTCTTCGCGCCTGATGGCGCGACCAGGGGTTATGACGACTTGGCAGCATCCGCAGACGGCCAACTCGTCGACGGGAACGAAGCGCTCGTCATCACCGTCGCTGCCTGGGCGCGACTCAAGGAGGCCTCCGGTCGAGCGAAGGACCTGGAGCACCTCGACAGGTATCGCGAGCACCGATAATGACTCGCCGGTAACCGACTCAGACGCCGAGAGAACGGCCGACGATTTCCTTCATGATCTCGGTCGTGCCGCCGTAGATCGTCTGTACCCGGGCATCCAGCCAGGCCCGAGCCACCGGGTACTCGGTCATGTAGCCGTAGCCGCCGTGGAGTTGCAGGCAGCGGTCGGTGACGCGCTTCTGCAGTTCGGTGCACCACCACTTGGCTTCGGCCGCTTCGACGGCGGTCAACTCTCGTTCGTTGAGCGCCTCGACGCACCGGTCGAGGAAGTGCTGAGCGATGTCGAGTTCGGTCACCATCTCGGCCAGCACGAACCGGCTGTTCTGAAACGAACCGATCGGCTGCCCGAACGCCGTGCGCTCCTTCACGTAGGTCACGGTGTCATCGAAGGCCTGCCGAGCGTGTGCCGCACCCATGACCGCCATGGACAGCCGTTCCTGCGCCAGCTTGTCGACGAGCTGGAAGAAGCCAGTCCCTTCGTCGCCCAGCCGGTTGGCCACCGGGATACGGCAGTCGTCGAAGAACAACTCGGCGGTGTCCTGGGCTTTGAGGCCGACCTTGGCCAGATTGCGGCCACGCTCGAACCCCGGCGTGCCCTCCTCGACGACAACGAGCGACATGCCTCGGTGACGTTCGCTCGGGTCGGTCTTGACCGCCACGATGACGAGCGACGAGTTGATGCCGTTGGTGATGAAGGTCTTCGAGCCGTTGACCACGTAGTCACCCCCGTCACGGACGGCGGTGGTCGCCATCGACGCCAGATCACTGCCGATGGCCGGCTCGGTCATCGCTATGGCGCACATGAGATCGCCCGAACAGATGCCCGGCAACCACCGAGCCTTCTGCTCGTCGGTGGTGTTGTGCAAGAAGTACGGCAGGCACACGTCGTTGTGCAACCAGATACAGAATCCTGAGCTGACCACGCCGGCCTTGGCCAACTCCTCGGCGATCACCACATTGAAACGGAAGTCGTCGATCCCACCCCCGCCCCACTGTTCGGGCACCGACATGCCCAGGAATCCGGCCGCTCCGGCCGCACGGAACATCGACCGATCCACGATGCCGTCGTGCTCCCACCGCTCGTGATGCGGGGTGATCTCTCGAGCAACGAACTGAGCGAAGGCATCGCGAAACATGTCGTGGTCGTTGTCGAACAGTCGGCGCTCCATCGCCCGATCGTAGGGCCCGATATCGCGCAGAGAGCTTTCGGGGCGCTATGATGATTCGAACGAAGGGGAGTACCCCAGCAAAGTGTGCGCGTCGTCAGCACGGAACCGGCTCCGCCCGGCCCGGCGCCACCACCTTCGGGTTGGGGGAGACCTTCGGTTGTCAGTCCACGCGAGTGGACCAACCGAAAGGCATCCCACGTGTTCGATTCAAAGAAGTCTCACGCCTCGGTCGTCCCCTCGTCGTCGTCGAGGTCGTCCGTCCTGACCCTGCGGCTCGGCACCTGGGCCGGAGTACCGGTCGAGGCCCACTGGACCACTCTGATCACCACGGCGCTCATCACGGTGTCGGTCGGGGGCTCACTGCTTCCGGCCGTCGTGCCCGACGTGTCCGCGCCGGTGTCGTGGTCCCTCGGTGTGTTGGCGGCCCTGGCCTTTCTCGCGTCGTTGGTGGCACACGAGTTGGGACACGCCGTGGTGGCCCGCCGGGCCGGCATCCCGACCCGGGGCATCATGCTGTGGATGTTCGGCGGGGTGTCGCACCTCGAGCGGCGGCTCACCTCGGCCTCGACC
>JBBQLA010000195.1:0-5519 GCA_038327485.1 Acidimicrobiales bacterium | reverse complement strand
GCACCCGAGTGGTCCCGACCCTGGTGGGCGGAGGTCAAGAACGCGAACGTCGCAGCGGAACCCAGAACGTCGTGGGCGCAGCCGCCATGGCAGCGGCCGCCACGCTGACCCAGAAGTACCGCGTCGACACGATCGAACGTGTGAGCGTGCAGCGGGATCGTTTGATCGAAGGGCTGCGTCAGCGGCTCGATGGCGTGATCGAGACGACCGAGCCGGCGCACAAGGTGGCGGGCAACGCGCACGTGTGCTTTGCCGGTCTCGAGAGCGAGGCGCTGCTCTTCCTGCTCGACCGTGACGGCATTGCAGCGTCCGCGGCATCGTCATGCGCGTCGGGCGCACAGCAGTCGTCCGGCGTGCTGGCGGCCATGGGCGTGTCTGCGGAATGGTCGGCCGGCGCCGCTCGCTTCACCCTCGGCGCGACGACGACCGACGCCGACATCGATCGCGTGCTCGAGGTCGTGCCCGGCCACGTCGATCGGCTGCGGGAGATGGGCTCATGAGGGTGCTCGTGGCCATGTCCGGAGGAGTCGACTCGTCGGTGGCAGCCCTGCTGCTGGCCGAGCAGGGCCACGAGGTCGCCGGTGTGACGCTGAAGCTGTGGGGCGGGGAGAGCGACTCGGGATGTTGTTCGGTCTCTGACACCGACGATGCTCGACGGGTGGCCCATCGGCTCGGGATCGAACATCATGTCTTCAACTTCTCTGACGAGTTCGACCGAAACGTGGTCGATCCGTACCTCGAAGCGCACCGGGTCGGTCTCACCCCGAACCCGTGCGTCGAGTGCAACCGTCACCTCAAGTTCGACAAGCTGGTGAGACGGTCCGAAGCTCTGGGATTCGATGCGGTCGCGACCGGCCATCACGCCCGACGGGTGCAGCTCGATGACGGGTCGTGGCGAGTGGCTCGCGGCGCGGATGCCGCCAAGGACCAGTCCTACGTGTTGCACATGCTGGCGCCGGAGTCGCTGGCGGCGATCCTGTTTCCGGTGGGGGAGATGAGCAAGGATGACGTTCGCCGGATCGCCGTCGAGCACGACCTCTCAACTGCGGACAAGCCCGACAGCCAGGACGTGTGCTTCATCACGCGCTCGGCCGGTCGCGAGACGTTCCTCGGTGATCGGATCCCGCTCCACACCGGTCGCGTGGTCGACAGCGCTGGCACCGAGGTGGGTCACGTCGACGCCATCGAGACGGTCACCCTCGGTCAACGTCGCGGCCTGGAACTCGCCGGTGGCGCCGGGCGACGGTACGTCGTCGACGTGGACTTGGCGTCGCGCACCGTGGTGGTGGGCGACCGTCGTGATCTGTTGGTCGAGTCGACGGCGTTGTCCAACGTGGCATGGGCCGCCGGCGTGCCGGTCGGCGAAGTGCGGGTCCAGAGCTCGGCCCACGGCGTGCCGAGAGCGGCAGTCGTCGAGGCGGTTGGCGACACGGCATCGGTGCGGTGGATCGAACCTCAGCCGCGAGTGGCACCGGGCCAGGCCGTGGTGGCCTACATCGGTGACGTGGTGGTCGGCGGTGGCATCGCCACCTGACCGCGACGGCGGATCACATGTGCTCGGGGTGGTGGCATGCCACGAAGTGACCCTCGCCGACGTCGGCCAGCGGCGGCTCGACGTTCGCGCACACATCGGTCGCTTTCCAGCACCGGGTGCGGAATCGGCAGCCCGACGGAGGGTCGATGGGGGAGGGCACGTCGCCCTCGAGCACGATGCGGCGACGTGAGCGTTCGCGAGTGGGATCAGGGACCGGGACGGCCGACAGGAGCGCGTTGGTGTACGGATGATGCGGTGTGGCGTAGATCCGCCGCTTGGGGCCGACCTCGACCAACTTGCCCAGGTACATCACACCGACTCGGTCGGCGATGTGGCGCACCACGGACAGGTCGTGGGCGATGAACAGGTACGACAGTCCCCGCTCGCGCTGGAGGTCGCGCAGCAGGTTCACGATGCCGGCCTGGATCGACACGTCGAGAGCGGACACCGGTTCGTCGAGCACCACCATCGAGGGGTCGAGCGCAAGGGCCCGAGCGATTCCGATGCGTTGGCGTTGCCCGCCGGAGAACTCGTGGGGGTATCGGCCGGTGTGTTCAGGTGACAGGCCGACGATGCGCAGCAGATCCGCAATCGCCGATTGGGCCTGGGAAGCTTTCTGGCCGCGGTGGACCAGGAACGGCTCACCGACGATCTCACCGATGGTCATGCGAGGGTTCAGCGATGCGTAGGGGTCTTGGAAGACGATCTGGATGCGTTGGCGGATGGGCCGCATGGCGTGCTCGTCGAGCCCGCTGATCTCTCGTCCCTCGAAGGTGATCGAGCCCGACGTGGGCCGGATCAGATTCATGAGCACCCGACCGAGTGTGGACTTGCCACAGCCCGACTCGCCGACGATCCCGATTGTTTCGCCGCGGTGCACCGTGATCGACACATCGCTGACCGCTTGCACCTTTCCGGTGACTCGCTGGAGCAGTCCGGACCGGACCGGGAACTCCTTCACGACATTGCGAGCGACGAGCAGTTCCTCGCTCCCACCCGCAGTCATGAGCGCTCCGCCAGACGAATCGTGGCGACCTCAGCGGCGTAGTGGCAGGCGGCGCGATGGCCGACCGAGCCGATCTCGATGAGCGGCGGGTTCACCGAGTCACACAAGCCTCCGGCCTTCATGAAGCGGCAGCGCGGATGGAACGGGCACCCGGTCGGGAGGTTGATCATCGACGGTGGTTGCCCGCCGATCGGAGTGAGCTCCTCCTCGGACCCGTCAACCGAAGGCACCGAGTTGAGGAGGCCGATGGTGTAGGGGTGCGCCGACTGATCGAAGACCTGGTCGACGTCGCCGGTCTCCACCGACGCACCGGCGTACATCACCATGATCTTGTTGGCGACTCCCGCGACGACGCCCAGGTCGTGGGTGATCAACATGATGGCGGAGTCGATCTCGTCCTTGATGCTGATCAGCACCTCGAGTACCTGGGCCTGGACGGTCACGTCGAGGGCGGTGGTGGGCTCGTCCGCGATGAGCAGCGCCGGCCGACACGCGATGGCCATGGCGATCATGTCGCGCTGGCGCATGCCACCGGAGAACTCGTGGGGATACATGTTCACCCGCCGGTCGGGCTGGGGGATGCCGACCAGGTCGAGCATCTCGATAGCGTGGGCCAGCGACTGCTTCTTGTTCATGCCCTGATGCACCCGCACCATCTCGCCGATCTGACGGCCGACCGAGTGCACCGGGTTCAGTGCGGTCAAGGGATCCTGGAAGATCATTCCGATCTCGCCACCGCGCACTTCGCGCATGCGGGAGTCGGGTGCAGCGAGCAGGTTCTCGCCCTGCCACAGGATGCGTCCCGCCTTGATCTCGGCGGTCGGGAGCAGGCCGAGGATGCTCATTGCCGTCACCGATTTGCCCGACCCGGACTCCCCCACGATGGCGAAGACGTCGCCTCGGTCCACCGAGAAGCTCACGCCGTTCACGGCCCTGACCACGCCGTCGGGGGTGTTGAACGAGACCTCGAGATCCTCGACGCTGAGCAAGGCGCGATCGCTCACACGTCCTCCTTCACGTCGAGCGCGTCACGCAGGCCATCCCCGATGAGCAAGAAGCCCAGCACCGTGATCACGATGGCCAGCGCGGGGAAGAACAACAGCCCGGGCGCCTCGGAGAAGAACGACTTCGAGCGGGAGATCATCAGGCCCAACGACGGCGTGGGCTCCTGCACGCCGACACCCAGGAACGACAGCGCAGCTTCGGCCAGCACCGCTGAGCCGATGCCGATGGCCTCGAGCACGAGCACCGGCTGGATCACATTGGGGAGGATGTGCCGAGTGATGATTCGGCGGGTGGGCACGCCAATCGCCTTGGCCGCTTCGACGTAGTCGAACTCCTTGGCCTGCACGAGGCTGGCTCTCACCACTCGGGCGGTGACGAGCCACGAGGTGATGACCAGCGTGACGATCACCGCGCTGATTCCCCGGCCGAGCACGGCGATGAAAGCCACGGCGAGCACGAAATAGGGGATGGCCAAGAAGACGTCGACGAGGCGCATGATGGCCGAATCGACCCACTTGCCGAACCACCCGGCGAGGGCGCCCAGGGTCACACCGACCAGCGACTCGAGCAGGGTCACGAGGAAGCCCACGAACAGCGACAGTCGAATGCCGTAGATGATCCGGGCGAACACGTCGCGCCCGATCTGGTCGGTGCCGAACCAGTGCTGGGAATCCGGGCCGGTCTTGAACTTCAGGCGGTCCTGAATGAGGGGGTCCTGCACCAGGAACGGGCCGATCAGGCCCGCGATCAGCAGCAGGAGCACCAGTGCCATTCCGACGAGCGCCAGCCGGTTGGAACGGAAACGGCGCCAGGCGTCGGACCGGAACGAACGTGACGGTGCCGCCAGTTCGAGGAGAGATTCGTCGATCACTTCGAGCCTTTCGTTCCCAGGCGGACCCGAGGGTCGAACCAGGCGTAGCTGATGTCGACCAACAGGTTGACGAATCCGTAGACGAACACGACGACGGTCGTGAGGCCGACCATGGTCGGGAGGTCTCGCCCTTCGGCCGCCACCACGATCTTCGAGCCGAGACCGGGCCAGTTGAACACGGTCTCGGTCAGGATGGCTGCGCCGACCAGTGTGCCGAAGTCGATGCCCAGGAACGTGATCACCGGGATCATGGCGTTGCGCAGCGTGTGCTTTCGGGTGATCTGACCTTCGGTCAGGCCTTTCGCTCGAGCGGTGCGGATGTAGTCGGACTTGGACGTTTCGAGCATGGTCGTGCGGGTCAGGCGGGCCACGATGACGGTCGACACCGACGCCAGCACGATGGCGGGCTGCACCAGTGATCTGAGCTGGTCGATCGACGGAATGATTCCGAGGAACCACTCGTTGGGGCCGAGACCTTGCACCGGGAGGCGCACCCACGACGGCCAGTCGTGATCGAACGCATAGACACCGGTGAGTTGTTGGAAGGCATAGCCCAGCACGAAGACCGGTATGGCGCTCGCGACCGATGCGGTGACGGTGGTGGCGGTGTCGGCGAATGAGTTCTTTCGTTTGGCAGACAGGATGCCCAGCGAGATGCCGACGCTGGCCTCGATGACCATGGCCCAGATGGCCAGTCGCACGCTGGCCGGAGCGCGTTCCCCGATAATCGACGACACCTGGCGGTCGTCCTTGAACGATTTGCCGAAGTCGAGGGTGGCGACGTTGCCCAAGTAGTTCACGTATTGGACGGCGATTGGCTTGTCGAGCCCGTACTTCCGAGCGACGTTCTTGACGACCGACTCGGGCACCGGGCGATTGCCACCGCCAGCGATCAGGTTGGCCGGATTGTCCGGAAGCAGGAAGAACAGGAAGAAGACGATCGTCAGCGCTCCCCACACAGTGAAGAGCAGCCCGACGACGCGTCGGAGGATGTAGGTCAGCACGTGAGTCGATCGGCGGAGGTGGCCAGGTGGCCGACGGGGGTGCCGCGCCTCAGCGCGACACCCCCGCCGGATTCACCAAGGGTCCTACTTCAGCGCGAC
>JBBQLA010000194.1:0-5550 GCA_038327485.1 Acidimicrobiales bacterium | reverse complement strand
GCCATGGCCGCGCTGCTCACGGGTGGCCTGCGTGCCGGCGCGTTGGGCTTCTCCACCGGACGCACCGCCGGGCACCGCGACGTGCACGGCAACCCGGTCCCCGGCACCTACGCCGCCCTCGATGAACTCACCGCGCTCGCCGATGCCGTGATCGACGCGGGACACGGAGTGATGCAGGTCGTTCCGGCCGGAGTCGGGGGGGCAATGGCCGGCGACGCTGACGATTCGATGGACGCCGAGCTCGAATGGATGATCGATCTCGGGCGACATCGGCGATTGCCGATCACCTTCCTGGCCATGCAGCAGGGCGGCGATGTCGACCATTGGAAGCCCTGGTTCGGGCGCGTTCGTGCGGCCAACGCGGCCGGCGCAGATCTTCGACCGCAGGTGGGATGTCGCTGCTTTGGTGTGCTCATGGGGCTGCAGTCGAGACTCAACCCGCTTCGACACCGTGCCGCCTATCAAGCCATCGCTCACCTGCCGCTGACGGAACGGGTCGAGCTGATGAAGCGAACCGAGGTGCGCGACGCCATCCTGGCCGACACCCCCGACTACAGCGGCCCGTTTGCCATGGACCAGATCGGTCGGCGCGCCTTCGATCGACTCTTCCCGTTGACTGCCGCCGGCGGCTCCGCCCTCGACTACGAACCGACGAGCGAACAGAGCGTCGGCGCCATCGCTCGGCGCGACGGACTCGACCCGTGGGAGGTCGCCTACGACACCATGCTCGGATCAGAGGGCCGTGAGTTCCTGTTGTTGCCGTTGCTGAACTACGGCGGCGACTCCTACGACGGATTGTCCGAGATGATGCACGACCCCATGACGGTGCAAGGACTCGGCGACGGCGGCGCGCATGTCGGCTTGGTGTGCGATGCCAGCATGACGACCTATCTCATGAGCTACTGGACCCGAGATCGAACCCGCGGCGAACGCCTGCCGCTCGAGCTGGCAGTCAAGCGCCTCACCAGCGACCCCGCTTCGCTGTACGGGCTGGGTGACCGCGGAGTGATCGCCGTCGGACGCAAGGCCGATGTGAACTTGATCGACCACCAGCGCCTCCGGCTGCTGCACCCCGAGCAGGTCAACGATCTCCCGGCGGGAGCGTCACGACTGATCCAGCGGGCCGATGGCTACGTGTCGACCATCGTGAGTGGCGAGGAAGTGATCGCCAACGATGAACTCACCGGCGCACTGCCCGGCCGACTCGTTCGCGGACCGCGAGGACCCACGGCGATGGTCATCGACCGGGACGAAGGACTCGCTGGCTGATCGTCGGCACCGCGGCGATCAGGAGTTTGCGGAGACGGCCGACGTTCTGTTCGAAAAAGGCGAACACCTCGTCTTGGTTCACCGGCGCGATGTCGGGGTCGCCCTCGACGCCACTGTCGTAGTCGGTCACCAGCGCCAGCCCGGCGAACGGAATCGACGCCTCGGCGGCCAACGCGGCCTCGGGGTACTGGGTCATGTTGACCACGTGCCAGCCCATCGACCGGTACCACGCCGACTCTGCCCGAGTGGCGAATCGTGGGCCGCCGATGACCACGACGGTTCCTCCGT
Organism: Acidimicrobiales bacterium; assembly: GCA_038327485.1. GTDB lineage: Bacteria > Actinomycetota > Acidimicrobiia > Acidimicrobiales > Microtrichaceae > JBBQLA01. Next base: position 3,993 of record JBBQLA010000194.1, on the reverse strand, counting down.
CGTGCACCTCGAAACCCTCTGATCGGCCGACGTCGACCATCACCGACCGCAGCCGCGGATCGTACGGATCGGCAACCACGACGTGTTGTGGCCCATCGGCGAAGTCGTCGTGGAATGTGTCGGCCCGACCCGACGTCCGGTCGACGAACTGATCGACCACCACCAGGTCGCCGGGGTGGATGTCCGGCTGGAGTGAGCCGGCAGCGAATGGGGCCAGCAACGCGCCGACCTCGAGCTGCCGCATGGCATCGATGTTCGCCCGATAGTTGATGCGATGCGGGGGAAGCGAGTGACCGACCCCGTGCCGCGGGAGGAACGCCACCCGCACGCCATCGACCTCCGCGATGGTCACCGGCGACGACGTCGGACCCCAGGCAGTGTCGACGAACACCGTGTCGGCCACGTCGAGAAAGGTGGCGAAGCCCGACCCGCCGATGATTCCGATGTCGGCCCGTGCTGCTGAGTCACTCATCCGTCGCTCCAATCGTATTGCGCATCCGCATCGTCACATCTTCCCAGCCTCGGCCGGCGGCACCCGCGCCGCCCGTCGCGCCACGCCGATCGACACCGCCCAGGCGGTGGCCACCGCGGTCAACGCAACCGCTGCCAGATCCGCCCACGGGATGACCGGCGATCCGCTCAACGTCCCAGGCGCCAGGCCCACCCCGACCCGCCCGATGGCTGTGCCGACCCCGATGCCCACCACCGCGGCGATCACACCGATCATCGACGCCTCGAACCACACCAGCATCTTGATCTGGGTCCGACTCGCGCCGAGCGCGCGCAGCATCACCAACTCCCGTCGCCGCTCCAGCACCGACAGCGCCAGGGTCGTCACCAAGCCGAGCAACCCGATGCCCAACGCCCCGACGAGCAGCACCATCACGATGCGCAACGTCGTGTCGGCCACCGTCGTGGAGAGCGCGGCGAAACCGGCAGGTGTGTCGATTCCGAGCTTGGGGAGGTCGTGGAGCGTTCGGGCCATCCGGTCCTTCACTCGTTCGAGAGGTACGCCGTCGCGCAGCTTCACCGCTGCCAGGTCGAAGGTGCCGTCGGCAGACATGGCGCGCGCGGTGGCCCACGGGACGACCGCCGGGCCGAGAATCGCCGTGTTGGTGTACGTGGCGACGACCGTGAGCCGACGGGCCTCGCCCGAGACCGACCGCAAGGTCACCTCGTCGCCGACCGACACTCCCAGTTGCTCGGCCGCCGACTTCGACAGGATCGTGGCGGGCTGATCACCGGTGCTCGAGGTCGGGTCTCCCGAGACGGTCCCGAGATCGATGATGCGCGACGCAGCGGCGAGATCCGATGCGACCACCGGGCTGGTCGCTCCGTTACGGCCCACCATCGACCCATCGACGGAAGTCACCTCGACCACATCGTCGAGCCCCCGGCTGAACCGACTGTGGCGCAGCACGTCATCGACCACCGAAGTCGAAACCCGCACGACGCCGCGTCGTTCCACGTAGAGATCAGCCTTGCCAGCGGCGCCGACCTGGGCGTTGATGGCCTGGTGGGCCGACGCACCGAACGTGCCGACCGTCGACACCAAGGCCAATCCGACCATGAGCGTCGACGCCGCTCCCGCAGTGCGCGACGGTTGACGCGCCGTGTTCCCGACACCGAGCCGTGCGCTGATGCCCACCGTTCGTACCAGCGGCCACCCGAACACCGCGGTGAACGGCACCACGACCCAACGCGAGAGCAACGCAAGTCCGATGAAGCCGACCAGGACACCGAGGGCGACGACGCTCAACGTGGATGCGTCGAACACCTCCGACCGTGACGCCACGACCCCGGCGAGGCCGAAGCCCGCGATCGTCAGCGCTGCCGGCATCGCCCCACGAGAGCGCCGGTCAGCCCCGGCCTGGGTGTCCGACAGCGCCTCCATGGGCGGGACCCGGCTGGCCCGCCAGGCCGGCCACATCGACCCGGCCACCGAGGTTGTCACGCCCACCACCAACGCCACTGCGGCCATCGACCAGGTGGCCGTGAACCCCACCTCGATGCCTCCGGTGCGCACGACCCGAGCCGCCACGTAGGCCAGCACGACGCCGAGCCCGCCACCCGCGACTGCGCCGGCGACACCGACCAGCGCCGATTCGCCCAGCACCATGCGGATGATCTGCGCGCGTGATGCTCCGACCAGCCGGAGCAGTCCGAGCTCGCGGGTTCGCTGCGCCACCAACACGCTGTAGCTGTTGGAGATGACCAACGCAGCAACGAGCATCGTCAGTCCTGCGTAGGCGACCGTGGCGGTGTGCACGTCGGAGTCGATCGACGCGATGGTGTGTTGGGTCTGCGCGGCACGACTGCTGGCCGCCAGCACCCTCACGCCGCTGGGGACTGCCCCTCGCAGACGTCCCGCCATGACATCAGGATCGATCCCGGGTTCCGGGATGACGGTGATGCGGTCAGCTCGGCCGGCGGCATCGAGCAGGGTGGGCGCCCAGTTCGGGTCGAGCACCACGTGGGCAGACGACAAGGCGACGATGGCCGCCGACACGCCGGTGCCGCCCTCGCCCGATGCCCGCGCGCTCGAAGCCGCCGTACTCGAGTTGATCGATTCCACGATGCCGACCACGGTGACGTCCACCGTGCCGACGGGGAACTGCAAGCGAGCTGCCTCGTCGAGGGCGGCGCCCCCGACGATCGCCCCCCCGGCGTCGACGGCGACCTGGCGAGGGCCGTTGGGGAACTGGCCCGATACCAGCCGCCATTGCGTGGGGTCCGAGGTGGACGACAACACCACCCCTCGGAGAATGGGCGGACGCTCCGACTGCGCACCGGCCGGCACCACGAACGACAGCGGCTGGTCGTAGTTGGCGTTCGCCTGCGCGACACCCTGCACGCCCCGCACCATCGCCAACAACGACGAGTCGAGCGCGGTCGACGTGGTGATCGAGTCGGTGTCTGCGGTGAGCACGACGCTGCCCGCCGGGAGCTGCCGGTCGATTCCGTCGCTGGGCGAAGAGACCAGCGCTGAGACCTGCTGGGAGAACCCGAATGCGCCGACGCAGAACCCGACAGCGACCACGATGGTCGAGGCCACGAGCACGAGCCGACCCGGCCGACCCCGGAGCTCCCTGCGCACCAGTGGAGCTGACATCAGCGAACGACCACCGGCCGCCTACGCCAACTCGGCGAGCACGGCGCGCATGTCGGAGATGGCTCTTGCCGTGCCCTTCACCGTGCCGGTCACTTTCGATCGGCCCACGCGAGGGTGGTAGCCCACCGGCACTTCCTGGATGCGCCACCCGGCCGCCCCGGCTCGCAACACCATCTCGAGCGGCCATCCGAAGCGACGATCCTCGATGCCGAGGTCGATGAGTTCCTGACGACGCGCGGCCCGCATCGGCCCGAGGTCGGTGACGTTCGCTCCCACCGAGCTGCGGAGTCGGCGAGCCAGATAAGCGTTGGCGACGCGGGCGTGCGGGGGCCAGACCTTCCACGACCGGTTGGTGCGCGCTCCCAGCACGAGATCGGCGGTGCCATCGAGCACCGGACCGACGATCTTCGGGAGCTCGGTCGGGTCGAGGCTGGCGTCGGCGTCACAGAACGCCACCACTTCCGCAGTGGCGACGGCGAGACCGGCAGCGCAGGCCGCACCGAACCCGCGGCGTGGCTCGTGCACGACCGTGGCGCCCCATGACCGCGCCACGTCCGCGCTGCCGTCGGTCGAACCGTTGTAGACCACGATGCACCGAACACCCGGCCCCACACGCTCGAGCACCCAGGGCAACGCCGCCGCCTCGTCGAGGACCGGCAGGATCAGGTCGACCTCGATGGCATCCACCCCCCGAAGCTACGGACCACCTCACTCGATGGTTCATCGCCCCACGAAACAAATGATGAAATCCGTCGATCGACCACGGTTCGGACGCATCGCCCCGTACGGTCGCGGGCGTGATCTCCGACACCAGGCCCGCCGTTCGACCCCAACGGGTGCTGGTCACCGGAGGGTGTGGATTCATCGGCTCACAGATCGTC
>JBBQLA010000193.1:0-5555 GCA_038327485.1 Acidimicrobiales bacterium | reverse complement strand
CGCCATCGTCGCCCGCTCCCGCCGGTGCGGTGACGAGACCGGTCGGCCCCGTGGTGCGGGCCGGCCCGGCGATCGCCGTCGCCGGGTTGTTGGGAACGACCACGCTGAGCAACAGCACCACGGCCATCACCACGGCGATGCCGATCGGCGCGCTGCGCCACCACTGGGCGGTGCCGCGGGGAATGTGGCCACGCCGTACGGGACCTTCGATCCAACGCGCCGAGGCCCAAGCCATCACGAACGTGACAGCGACCGCCACGGCCACCGTGACCGGACGGCCCCACCCAGTTCGCGCGGGGGTGAGCACCAGGAAGACCGGCCAGTGGTACAAGTAGACGCCGTAGCTGAGTCGACCCAGCCACGCCAACGGCTCGACCCCGAGGATGGCGCTCGTCACCGGGGATCGCCGGACCACCGCGCAGATGACCACAGCGCACACCAGTGCGTCGAGCGTGAAGCCACCGCGGTACACCCACGTGGAAGTCAGGGTGCCGGTCGCCCACAGACCGAGCAGTCCGACGATGCCGGTGACTCCGGCGGCATCGAGTTGCCATCGACCGGCCTTGGCGCTCGCTCGCCGACCGGCCGGAGCCAGGGCGGCCGCCAACGCGACGCCCACCAGGAACTCGGCGATGCGGGTGTCGGTGCCGTAATAGACCCGAGCGTTGTCAGCACCCGACCGGAACAGCAGGACCGCCGCCGCCGTCGAGGCCACCACGCCCAGGATCGCAACCGCCGACAAGGTGCGGCGAGCCTTGCCCAATCGGGCGGCCACCCCGACCACGACGCCGACGATCACGTAACACTGCACCTCGAGGGCCAACGACCAGAAGTGATCGAACGCGCCGGGTGTGGAGAACAGCTGGGCGTAGCTCTTGCCTTCGGCCAGGAATCGCCAGTTCGTCCACCCGGTGGCCGACGAGAATGCCTGCCACCGCAGGTCCGACACGCCCACCGGCGCACCGAGTGCCCGACCGACGATCGCACACAGCACGACAGCCACCAAGGCTGCGGGGATCAGCCGACGGAGGCGACGCTCAGCGAATCTCGACAACGAGATCCGGCCGGGCGACACAGTGGCCGCGGCACCGCCCGAGGCAGTGGCGCTCGACCGCGCCTCGGCCAGCAGGATGGAACCGACGAGGTAGCCCGACAGCGTGAAGAAGGCCGACACGCCGAGGAAGCCCCCGGAGAACGGCTCGATGCGCCCGTGGAAAAGCAGCACGGCGGCCACGGCCAGGCCTCGCAGCCCATCGAGCCCCCGCAGGTGCGCGGCGTCGTTGGACATCTGCTCCTACAGGCGCTCGATGATCGTGACGTTCGCCTGTCCGCCGCCCTCACACATCGTCTGCAGGCCGAAGCGCCCGCCCGTGCGTTCGAGTTCGTTCAGCATGGTGGTCATCAACCGGACGCCAGTGGCACCGAGCGGATGACCCAAGGCGATGGCGCCGCCGTTGACGTTGACCTTGCTCATGTCGGCGTCGAGTTCCTTGGCCCACGCCAGCACAACCGACGCGAAGGCCTCGTTGATCTCGATGAGATCCATCTGGTCGAGCGTCATGCCCGCACGTTCGAGGGCGTAACGAGTGGCAGGGATCGGCGCCGTCAGCATGTAGATCGGATCGTCGCCCCGGACCGACAGGTGGTGGATGCGAGCCCGTGGAGTGAGACCGTGGGTCTTCACTGCGGCCTCGCCGGCGATCAACATCGCGGCCGATGCGTCGGAGATCTGCGAAGCGACCGCGGCGGTGACCCGACCACCCTCGGTCAGAGTCTTGAGCGAGCGGATCTTCTCGGGGTTGGGGTCGCGCGGCCCCTCGTCGTGGATCATCTCGCCGACGGGCACGATCTCGCGTTCGAAGCGACCCTCGGCCCTCGCCCGGATGGCCCGGAGATGCGATTCGATGGCGAACTCCTCCATCTGCTCGCGGGTGATATCCCATTTGGTGGCGATCATGTCTGCGGCGCGGAACTGGCTGACCTCCTGGTCGCCGTAACGCTTGATCCAGCCCTCCGACCCGCTGAACGGATCGGTGAACCCGAGCGGCTCGGCGCACGTCATAGCCGAGCTGATGGGGATCTGCGACATGTTCTGCGTGCCGCAGGCGATCACCAGATCCTGGGTGCCCGACATGACTCCCTGGGCGGCGAAGTGCACCGCCTGCTGGCTCGATCCGCACTGCCGGTCGATGGTGGTGCCAGGCACGTGCTCGGGGAGGCCCGCCGCCAACCACGCGGTGCGGGCGATGTCACCGGCTTGCGGGCCGATGGTGTCGAGGCACCCCATGACCACGTCGTCGACAGCACCGGGATCGATGCCCGTTCGATCGATGAGTTCATTGAGCGTGATCGCTCCCAGGTCCGCCGGGTGCACCGCGCTGAGCGATCCGCCACGCTTGCCCACCGGGGTGCGCACGGTGTCGATGATGTAGGCCTCACCCATGTCGGGTCTCCTCTGCCGAAGACGTCCAGAGATCCGACGTCGAAGGTTTCAGGCTAGGCCGCCGACCGGTACCGTTCCTCATCGTGGCCGGGCACTTCAACACAGAGTCGACCGAGTACTGGAACGGTGACGGCGGCAAGCAGTGGGTGCATTTCGACGCCCGATTCGACGACCAACTCGAGTCATTCGGCCGGGCGGTTCTCGAACGGGCATCACTGCAACACGACGAGCGAGTGGTCGACCTGGGCTGCGGGACGGCCGCACTCACGATCGACGCTGCTCGCACCGTCGGATTCTTCGGGCGGGTGGCCGGAGTGGACGTGTCCAAGCGGATGCTTCGAGGAGCGCAGAGCAAGCTCGACCACATCGACGCCGGCTCCGCCGCATCGATGGCGCCGATCGAACTGCTCCGTGCCGACGTACAGACCGAGCCGCTGGGCGTGTCCGAATACGACGTCGCCCTCAGCCGGTTCGGGGTGATGTTCTTCGAAGATCCCGAGGCCGCTTTCGCCAACGTGCGGCGCTCCGTTCGGCCGGGCGGACGACTGGTCTTCGCGTGCTGGCAATCACCGGCGGACAACTTGTGGTTGTCGAAGCCGCGAGCAGCAGTCGCCCACCTCCTCGAACTTCCGACCGTCGACCCCGAAGTGCCCGGGCCGTTCTCCCTGGCCAGAATCGGTCGGACCCTGGCGATGCTGGGACGGGCCGGCTGGATCGGTGCGAGCGCTCGGTCCGTCGAGGTCGACCTCCACATCGGGGGATTGGGGTCGGTCGCCGACGCCGTCGAGTTCGTGACCCACTCCGGACAGATCGGTGTGGCGCTGCAGGACCGCAAGAAGAAGCGTCGCAAGAAGGTCGAGGCCGCCCTCACAGCCGCGCTCGAACCCCACTACGACGGCGCTGGCGTGTCGTTGCCGGCGGCTGCGTGGATCATCGAAGCCCGACGCTGACAACTGCGGTCTCGTTTGCCCCGTTTCGGCGGGAGCCGTTATCTTCCACCCACGCAAGGTGACACCGTGGGGGAACCAGTGGAGACAGCGCAGAGCCTGACCGATTGGGCTCGCTCCTACTTCACCGACAACGACGGCTCGTGGCCGTTCGGCAACTACGAGCAGACCGTGCTCGACCTGGTTCGTCAGTTCTCCCTGAAGTCCGTGGTCGAGATCGGCGCCGGTCGCAGCCCGCTGTTCACCCCGAAGGACTTCGAAGCCATCGGCGCGAGCTACACCATGAACGACATCTCCCAGGAGGAGCTCGACGCCGCCCCGCCCGAGGTCGCCGACGCCCACAAGACCTGCTTCGACATCGCCGGCGCCGTCGGCGAACGCGACAACTACGACCTCGTGTATTCGAAGAGCGTGTTCGAGCACGTCGACGGCACCATGGCAGCGCATCGAAACACCTATCAGCTGCTGCGGCCGGGGGGTATCGCGCTGCACTTCTACCCCACCTTGTTCAGCCCGCCGTTCGTCGTGAACAAGCTGATCCCCGAGCGGGCCGGAGCATGGTTGCTCGACAAGCTGGTGGGCCACGACTACAAGAAGTTTCCGGCGCTCTACGACCATTGCCGATCGACTCACGCGCTCGAAGCAGAGATCAAGCAGATCGGCTACTCCGAGGTCGTGCTGGTGCCGTTCTGGGGACACTCGTACTTCCACCGCATCCCGTTGCTGCGCGAGTTGGATCACTGGCTGGCCCGTCGAGCCGCAGCGCACGACGTCCGGCTGTACTCGTCGTTCTGTTACGCCCTCGCCCGGAAATAGACGAGGACCAGGTCGGAGCTCGACGTCACTTGTCGTAGCTCGATGCGGTGGCCCAGCAATACCAGTGGCTCGTGGTGCCGTCGGCACAGGTGTTGGTCGCCGGTTCCCACGCCACGAGCCGGTCCTTGGTGAAGAGTCCTTGCAAGAGGTCGACCCCGTCGCCGTCCACCCCGAGCGCACGCCATCGGGCGGCATCGGCGGTGTTGGCGCCGCCGGCGACCTGGAAGAACGCCGCTGCACCCGACGTGTCGGTGATGAACCAGCCGTAATCCCGCAGCGACACTGCCATGATCCGAGCGGTCTCACGTTTCGCTCCGACGTATCCACGGGAGTCGAGCCACGAGGCGATCTCGTCGTCGGTCAGGCGGATCGAGAATCGCAACCCTTCGGGCACCGTGTTGGCCCGTTGTTCATCGGGGGTGGCTCCGGGGATGGCCTGGCTTCCGGCCGAGATGATTCCGTCGGTGTTGCGGGCCTTCTCGAACTGACCAGCCGGAGCGATCGCGCTGCCGCAGGTCTCGCCGAACTGCGCTGGATCCGAGAGCGCCGCTGGCGAACACTCCGGCCCGAACATGGTGTTGCGGGCCATGAACTTCCACGCATGCTTGATCGCCCCCGCCGACACCTCCGACGGGGTCACCAGGCCGGTCGAGTTGGGGAGCCCGCCACCCGACGCCGGCGGCATGTTGCCGGTGAAACCGCGGATGTCCACCACCGATCCGGTCGGCGACAGCACCTTGACGACCGCGGCCGCGCAGATGTCCGAGTTCACGTCGAAGCCGAGCCCGAGTGGGGGCGGGAGGTTGGTGGCGTTCACGCACCCCAAGGGCGTGTTGTTCGGAGCGGAGAAGCCCGGACCGCTGACGTTCCAGTAGTCCCATTCCTCGCCAGTGTCGGGGTTGATCACGACGAGGAACCCATCGTTGCCATCGGCCGGCCGCCAGTTGTCGTTCCACGGCACCAGCTCGTTCTTGGCGATATTGAACACGCCGCCGTAGGAGATCTTCTGCCGGACCCGGCGCTTCACCGTGGCCGTCCGGGCGTCGTACACCGGGATCGAGTAATCGCTGCCGGCGTTGGATCCCGAGGAGAGTCCGAACTGGGTCAACCACTCCCCCGCCTTGCCGGTCGTTCCGTGCGTCCACAATCGCGTCACCCAGTCGGCTGACCGGGAGTTCTCGGTCAGCGTCGAGACCGGAGTCGCGAAGGGGCCGGACGGCTCGACCACCAACCCCTGACCGGGGGGTGCGGTCGGGGTGATCGGGACGGAGACACCTCGATTGCGTTGATAGGCCGCAACGGTCACGGCGATCGCGATGAGCACCATCGCCCCGAGGATGGCCACCACG
>JBBQLA010000192.1:0-5608 GCA_038327485.1 Acidimicrobiales bacterium | reverse complement strand
GTGGACATGGTCGGACCGACGCTGATCGCCCACGCGTCGGAGGCGCTGCGCGCGCAGCACTTGGCGGCGACCCGGCGCGGTGACGAAGTGTGGTGTCAGCTCTTCAGCGAGCCCGGCGCCGGCTCCGACCTGGCCGGATTGAGTACTCGTGCCGAACGCGACGGCGACTCGTTCATCATCAACGGCCAGAAGGTGTGGACCTCCGGAGCGCACTACTCCGACTGGGGCATCTTGCTGGCTCGTACCGAGCCTGACGCGCCGAAGCACCGCGGCATCACCTACTTCGTCATGGACATGAAGTCGCCGGGCATCGAAGTACGCCCGCTCCGCCAGATCGACGGCGCCATCCACTTCAATGAGGTGTTCTTCACTGACGTCGTCGTGCCGGTGTCCAACGTGGTGGGAGAGATCAACGGCGGTTGGGGCGTCACGATGACCACCCTCGTCGCTGAACGCTCTGCCATCGGTGGCGGCGGCATGGTCCAGTTCGGGGAGATCCTGATGCTGGCTCGAGAGATGGGCCGCACGTCTGACCCGACCATTCGGCAGCGACTGGCCGAGTTGCACACCATGTTCCAGATCACCCGCTTCCTGAACTATCGGGTGCAGACGTCGATCTCGAACGGCGATGCTCCGGGCCCCGAGTCATCCGTGATGAAGCTGCACATCTCGCGGCAGTACGAGCTGGGCGGCGACATCATCGAGGAGCTGCTCGGTGCGGCCGGCACGCTGGTCGCCGAGGACGCGCCGTACGGCGGGTTCTTCCAGGGAGTGTTCCTGTCGCAATGGGCGCCCCGCATTGGCGGCGGCACCGATCAGGTGCAACGCAACGTGGTCGGCGAGCGGGTGCTCGGGTTGCCGGGCGAAGCGCGACCCGACAAGCACGTTCCGTTCCGCGAGACGCTGCGGGCCTGAGCGAAGCTCAGTGCATCGTCAACCCGAGGGAGACGAGCCAGGCGACGAAGAACACGCTCAGCGCAGCGGCGGCAGCTGCGGTGAACCAGCGGGGCGCCTTCCACCAACTCAGTCCGATCAACAGCGGCGGTAACGCCGGCACCAGCAGACGCACCGCCGGCGGGTTGATCAGCTCGAGCTCGGGTCGGCTGCACGAGATCAGCCATCCGGCCAACATGGCCAGCAAGGTGATGACGCCGGCGCCGATGAGGGTGACCCGGTCCCATCGCCTGAGGGCGATCTCGCCCATGACCGCGTCCTGATGGGGCTCGACTGTGGTGCCGAGGGCGAGGAATGCCACGAGCGCGAGCAAGCACAGCACGAGCCCCCAGCTCACGACCCGGTCGGTGGAGATGGCGATCACGTCGGTGGTCCACTCGCCCCCGAAGTGCACGACGCCCCGACCTGCGGCGGTGAACAGGTCCCACGGTCGATGCAGCAGGTTCGACATCTGCGCGTTGGGATCGGTGGGGATCAGGAAGTACCGCACGTCGCACACGAACTTTGGCCGCTGAGACGCGTGCCACACCGCTGAGATCGCGCCGGCCACGGCGACCGGCGCAATCACGATCCACCGTCGGCGCATGACCGCCATGAGGTAGATGACCGCCACAACGAGGTAGGTGGGTTTGGTGAGGCCGAGCAGCGTGCAGCTGGCCAGCGCTTCGAGCACGACGCGGCGGTTCGACAGCAGTCGGTCGGGTCGCTCGTCGATGGCTCGCAGCGCGGTGGCGCACACCAGCAGCACTGCGGCGATCGTCATCCCGTCGGGTGACAGCGACGTGACGGCCTGGAACATGCTGGCCGGCAACAGGGCCACGGCCACCAGCGCCCACTTGCCTCGCGGGGTGATGGCGACGGCGAAGCCGGCCATGGCCAGGTACACCGCCAGGGAAGCCAACCGGGCCAGCATCGACTGCACGCCTACCCCGGCGCCGACGATGCGTCCGAGGCCCACGCCGACGGCTTGTGGCGCATATCCGATGGGCGAGTACCAGGCGAACGTAGCGACGTCGACGAAACGGTGGTCGGTTCGACCGTCGGGACAGGCCGTGGTCTTCAGTACATCGGTGCCGTCCCAATGGGGGATCTGGCGTCGCAGGTAGGGAGCGCGCTCGTTGGAGAGGTCCTTCACCAACGACGACGGCAGACACAGGCCGCCAGCGGTCACGTCGCCGGGGAGCGGGCCGGTGTCGGGGACGATCTGGCCGTCGGTCAGCGACCACGAGCGGAGGTAGTGGTACGGCTCGTCGATCCCGGCGAAGCGCGGAGTGAGGAAGGCCACAACGAGCCCGGTGCCGAGGCCCACGATCAACAGCACACCGAGCGGCGAGCGGAGTCGTGGAGTCCAGCTCGCCATCGGCCTCATTCTGGCGCAGTCACTCGGGCGCGGTGGCCTCCAGCGTTGCGGCCTCGGCGCCGCGCAGCCCGCCGGCCAGTTGCGACCACACCCGCGCTCGGGTGAGGAAGCGGTGTGCGGTGTGTTCCCAAGTGAATCCGATGCCCCCGTGGTTCTGGATGTTCCAGTGGGTGTTGGCCAGCGCGGCGTTGATGGCCACGAGGTGGGCGGCGCCAGCGTGGAACGCGGCGTCGCTGCGGCCATCGCGCACGGCCAGAGCGGCAAAGCGCGACTGATTCAGCGCCGCGTCGGCGCGCACCGACATGTCGGCGCAGCGGTGCTTGACCGCTTGGAACCCCCCGATGGGCTGGCCGAACTGCTCGCGGTCCTTGCCGTAGCTCACCGACTGCTCGGTGGTGGCGCGGGCGATTCCGGCCAGCGACGAGGCGATGAGCACGCGAGCTCTCGAGGCGACGTCGCCGGTCGCCAGGGGAGCGGCTATCGGTCGAGCACCGACCGATAGCGGCACCAGCTCGTCGAGCGAGCGCTGCTCGGTCAGTTCGCCGAACGCGTCGAGGTCGTAGATCGAGCCTTTGGCGCCGTCGAGGAGCAGCGCAGCGTCGGCGCCCGGCGCGTCGAAGAGCCGAACGCCGTCGCCTTCGGGCTCGGCCAGCGCCACCCGTCGGCCATCGCCGATCACCAGCGCTGGAGCGATGTTCGCCGCGAGCGCCGTGGCCAGGAACGGACCGGGGGCGCAGGCTGCGCCGATCTCCGCGAACAGCAGTGCTTCTTCGACGATGGAGTAGCCGACGCCGCCATCGGCTTCGTTCGCGGAGAGGGCGAACCAGCCCTGCTCGACAGCGGTGTTCCAGAGGGCGTCGCTGACGGGCTCGCCGATGGTGTGGCGATCGGCGAGCACCGAGCGCACCGACTCGACGATCTCATCCTGTTCGGAGGTGGGGAGGAGGTCCATCAGGGTCTCACTTGATCCGGGGCAGGCCGAGCACGCGCTCGCCCACGATGTTGCGTTGGATGTCGGTCGTGCCCCCGCCGATCGTGTAGGCGAAGCTCTGCAGGTAGGGGCCGGTCCACACACGCTCACCGTCGATGTCGGTGAGCCGCAGCGCATCGGCGCCGATGATGTCGAGGGCGAGCTGGAACACCCGCTGGTGCAGTTCGCCGTGGAACAGACGGATCATCGAACCTTCGGGACCGGGGATGCCGGTGCGTCGATTGCGGGAGATGCCCGCCACGGTCATGGCGCCCAGGGCGGAGATCTCGGCTCGGGTCGTGGCGAGGCGGCGGGCGATGTCGTCATCGGCGATGGCGGGGCGCTTGCCGTCGGGACCAGTGCGGACCCGGGCCTCGGCGATGAGCTCCTCGACCGTGGCGGCCAGCTCGATCTGGTCGGCCATGAAGGCGGTTCCGCGCTCGAAGCTCAGCGTGCTCATGGCGACACGCCAGCCGTCGTTGAGCTCGCCGACCACGTTGGTGAGCGGGATGCGCACTTCGTCGTAGAAGACTTCGGCGAAGTCGTCGGTGTGGGCCATGGTGCGGATGGGCCGGATGTCGATGCCGGGCGTGCGCATGTCGCAGATGACCCAGCTGATGCCCTTGTGCTTGGGGGCGGTGGGTTCGGTGCGAACCAGGAGCTCCTGGAAGTCGGCGACCTCGGCGTAGCTGGTCCAGATCTTCTGGCCGGTGACGACGAGCTCGGCGCCGTCGATGACCGCCTTGGTGGACAGGCTGGCCAGATCGCTGCCCGAGCCGGGCTCGCTGAAGCCCTGGCACCACACGACCTCACCGCGGAGGATCTTGGGAAGGTGGAACTGCTTCTGCTCGTTGGAGCCGCAGGCCATGAGCGTGGGGCCACCGTGGTTGTTGCCCACGAAGGTGCAGCTGTTGTTGAGCGTGAATGGCGGATCGGCCTTGGCGAATTCGGTGTACCAGATCATCTGCTCGATGTCGGTCAAGCCACGGCCGCCATACTCGGTGGGCCAGTTGATGCCGGCCCAGCCGCCGGAGAAGAGGGTCCGCTGCCAGGCCAGGTCGAACTCGCGCATGGGCTGGCCGTCGGGCGGGCGTCGGCTCGTGGGGAGATGGTCGCGGAGCCAGGTGCGGGCCTGGTCGCGGAACGTGTCCTCATCGGCGGTGAAGTCCAGATTCATCGGGTGGGCACGTTACCTGACGAGGCGTCAGAAACTCCCGACGGGGAAGTCAGGTGAGGCCGAGGGTGACGACGGCGAACACGAGGACCACGGTGCCGACGAAGTCGACCGAGGCCGTCACGATCGGCACACCGAAGGTGTCGGGGTCGACCTCGATCCGCCAGGCGCCGATGGTGGCGTAGTAGCTGACTCCCACCGTGAACAGCATGGTGATGGCGGCGGCGATCATGCAGACGAGCAGCGTCCACCAGTAGCCCGGGTTCGAGTGGCCGCCCAGAGTGGCCACGAAGGTCGCTCCAACCGCGTTGAATGTGAACACGGCGATGGCCAGGCCGAACAGGAACGACATGTCCTTGCGCACCTCCCGACCCGGCATGAGCGCCGGTTCGACCGAACCCAGGTGCAGGTTGGTCGACACTCGTCCCGACAGCATCGAGCCCAGCGCCCCGGCGCTCGACACGAACGCCGGCTCCAGCACCAGGATCGCCGAGAGCGCGGTCAGCGTGCCGACCTGCTTCTGCAGTACCAGGCCGCCGAGCGCAGACAGCACCAACGCCAGGGTGAGGATCGGCACCGACTCCCGCGTGACCGACCGGACGATCTCGCGCGACGACCGCCACGCCAGCACCGTCAGCACCAACGTGATGGCGATCAGCACGCCGCCGATGGTGGGCGACAGCGCACCGTGGCCCACGAGCTTGGCCGCCAGCCACAGCGACGGGATGGTCAGCACGTCACCCAACGTGGACACCGTTGGCGCCACCAGGTTGTCGAGGTCCCAACCGAACCGCACCCCGCCCAGCGTCAACGCGATCGTGGCCGCCGCCACCGGGATCGATCCCAGCAAGCCGCCCAGTACCGAGATGGTCGCAAGGTCCAACAGGCTCACGGTGTGCTCGATGCCGGTCACCACGGCGATGACCTTGGCCAGGCCCGCCAACATCACCGACAACGTCATCGTCAAGCAGAAGCTGGCCGCCAAGTTCTGCGCCAGCACCGAGTCGCGGCGGAACGACCGGTGGAAGGTGCCGGTGTGGATCGCCGTCGACAGCCGGTTGCCCAGCGTGGAGAACACGTTGCCCCGCAAGCCGATGGCGGGCGTGACCAGGATGAGCGAGCCGGGCAGCTCACGGAAGGTGGCAAGCAC
>JBBQLA010000191.1:0-5615 GCA_038327485.1 Acidimicrobiales bacterium | reverse complement strand
TGATGGTGCGGCGCGGCCTGCTGATCTTCGACGAGCCGACCGCCGGACTCGACCTGGGCGGTCGCGAAGATCTGGTCGATGACCTGTCGCGCCTCGCCAACGACCCCCATCAGCCGGCCATGGTGCTGGTGACCCATCACGTCGAGGAGATCCCCGCTGGGTTCACCCACCTGCTGGCCCTTCGCGACGGTCACATCCTGGGGTCGGGACCGATCGCTGACACGTTGACCGCCGAACTGGTGTCGGAGTGCTTCGGGATGGGGCTCAACCTGGAGCGTCGCGACGGTCGTTGGACGGCCTGGCGGTCGCAGTAGGTCACCCGGCAGCGACCAGGACCACGATCGATCGACCGGCGATGGTGATGGCCTCGCCCGCCCGGTGCAATCGCATGGGTTCACGCTCGTTGGAGGCGGTGTCGAGCGCAACCGACCACGACGACTCCCAGCCGTCGGACGGCAAGGTGAACTCCAGCGCGTCGGCTTCGCCCGACAGGATGATGAACAGGCTGTCGTCGATGATGCGCTCGCCCTCCGGGCCTGACTCGGAGATGGCCGCGCCGTTGAGCATGCAGCCGAACGCACGGGGCGACTCGTCCTGCCAGTGCTCGGCGTCCATCGGTGTTCCCGACGGCGAGAACCAGGCGATGTCGTCGCGGCCCGACGGACCCGAGGGTCGTCCGTCGAAGAATCTTCGCCGTCGCAGCACCGGATGCGCTCGGCGGAACGAGGAGATGCGGCGCGTGAACTCCAGCAGCGACTCGTCCATCGCCGACCAGTCGAGCCAGCTGATCTCGTTGTCCTGGGCGTAGCCGTTGTTGCTGCCCTGCTGGGAGTTGGCCATCTCGTCGCCCGCCAACAACATCGGTACGCCTTGGCTCAACAACAGCGTGGCGATGAGGTTGCGTCGTTGGCGATCACGCAACCGGTTGATGTCGACATCGTCGGTGGGCCCTTCGACGCCGCAGTTCCAGCTGCGGTTGTCGTCGGTGCCGTCGCGGTTGTCCTCGCCGTTCGCCTCGTTGCGCTTGCGCTCGTAGGTGGTGAGATCAGCCAGGGTGAAGCCGTCGTGCGCGGTGATGAAGTTCACCGTCGCTCGGGGCTGGCGCCCGTCACGGTCGTACAGGTCGCTCGAACCGCAGACCCGTTCGGCCAGGTCACCCAGACTGCCTGCGGTGCCGCGCCAGAAGTCCCGCACCGTGTCGCGGTAGCGGCCGTTCCACTCGCTCCACAGCGGGGGGAAGTTGCCGACCTGATACCCGCCGGGCGCCACGTCCCACGGCTCGGCGATCAACTTCACGGCGCTCAGGACCGGGTCCTGTCCGATCACCGAGAAGAACGGGCTGAATCGGTCGTAGGCGTCGCTGTCGCGGGCCAGCGCGGTGGCGAGATCGAAGCGGAAGCCGTCAACGTGCATCTCGGTGACCCAGTACCGGAGGCTGTCGGTCACGAGTTGCAGCACATTCGGATGTCGGAGATCGAGGGTGTTTCCGCAGCCGGTGAAGTCAACGTATCCGTCACGATCGTCACCATCGAGGCGGTAGTGCGCGGCGTTGTCGAGACCTCGAAACGCCAACGTGGGGCCGGTCGGTCCACCCTCGGCAGTGTGGTTGTAGACCACGTCGAGGATCACCTCGATGCCGGAGCGGTGCAGCTGTCGCACCATCGCTCGGAAGTCGTCGACGGCCACCCGACCATCGCGCCCAGGGGCATACGCGTGGTGCGGGGCGAAGTAGCCGATCGAGTTGTATCCCCAGTAGTTGGTGAGCCCGAGCTCGTCGAGGCGAGGCTCGGACACGAAGCGTTGCACCGGCAGCAACTCGACCGCAGTGACTCCCAGCGAGCGCAGATGATCGATGACCGCCGGCGAGGACACACCGAGATAGGTGCCGCGATGCTCCGCCGGCACCCCCGGGTGCATCATCGTGAGACCTTTCACGTGAGCCTCGTAGATGACCGTCTCGTGCCACGCTATATCGGGGCGCCGGTCGCCTTCCCAGTCGAACTCGCCGAGGTCGACCACGACGGATCGAGCCATGTGCGGTGCCGAGTCCGACGTCTCGTCGGTCAGCCAATCGCCGTGCGCCACCTCGCCCACGATGGCGCGCGCTGCGGGATCCAGGAGCAGCTTCTCGGGGTTCCATCGGTCGCCACCATCGCGGCGGTGCCCGTCGACTCGAAAGCCGTAGAGCGCACCGGGCGCGAGGTCGGGGAACTCGCCGTGCCACACGTGGCCCGATCGTTCCGGGAGCTCGATGCGCTGCTCGCTACCGGCAGCGTCGAAGACGCACAGCTCGACGGTTTCGGCGTCGCCGGCGAACACCGCGACGTTGGTGGCGCGGCCGTCCCAAGTGGCGCCGAGCGGCGTCGGTCGTCCAGGCCACACGGTCATTCGGCGCTCCGTTCCACCAGCGCGGCCAGGCGCGGGGCGCTGCGTTCGATCTCGTCGGACAACAATCGGTCGAGCACCGGCAGCCACAGGCTCCCGCCGTAGTGCAGCCGCATGATGAGCAGCACGCCGTCATCGGAGCGCGCCATTTGAGCCGACAGCGTCCAGGCGGAGTGCTTGCGGCCGTCGAGTTCGCGCCGTTCGAAACGCACGCGATCCGTCTCGTCGAGCACTCGCAGCATGCGGAGTCGCTTGGTCCGGCGCAGCGGGCCCATCTGACCTCGCAGGTCGATGAGCCATGCCGGCTCGGTCTCTCCTGGTGCGGCATCCGCCGCCGAGCACTTGGCCACGATGTCGAGCCACGACGGGTACGTGGCCAGGTCAGCCACCACGGCGTGGACCGCTGACGCGTCGGCGTGGCACGCGAGTTCGGCGGTGACGTCCATCGGACCAGTTTGGTTCAGAACTCCAGGGCCCGAGTTCTCCTGCCGCCAAAGCGCTCGGCGACGCCGAACACCACAGCGCACAACAGGGCCAAGATCGTCGAGACCGCCAACGCGCGACCGAGGTTCGAGCTGCCGGGCCGACCGAGCAGTCGCGAGATCACTTGCGGGAGCGTGGGCGAGGTGGTGCGCGCCAACACTGAGGTGGCTCCGAATTCCCCCACCGAGACAGCGAACGACAGCGCCAGCCCGACCCCGACTGCGGGGCTGATGGTGGGGAGCACGACGGTGGCGAAGCGGCGCCACCGTGACACCCCCAGCGATCGGGCCGCGTCGACCAACCTGGGATCGATGCTCCGGAACGAAGGGACCAACACCCGCACCACCAGCGGCGCGGCAATGGCCGACTCAACCAACGGGATGGCGATCCACGCACTGCGGAGGTCCAGCGCGGGTGACGAGTAGCCGAGAAGGAACCCGAAGCCGACCGTCACTGCGGACGTGGCCAACGGAATGAGCAGCGTCGCGTCGAGCACGCGACCCAGCCGCCCGCCGGGTGCGATGACGATCGCCGCGGGAAGCGCGACGGCCATGGAGATTGCCGTCGAAGTCACAGCAACGAGCACCGACGACCACAGCGCACCGGCGATGGTGATGTCACCGCCGGAGCCGACCAGCGGTCGGGACAACGCCGAATAGTTGAGCCACGACCAGCCTCCGTCGACTCGCAGCGATCGAATGGCCAGGGCGGCGACGGGTGCCAGCGACAGTGTGAGCACCGTCGCTGAGATGGTCGTGACCGAGAGGCGTTCGGCCCAACCTGCGACACGCCGGCGGGTCACCTCGACGCTCACGATCGGCGCTCGCGATCGGGTGACGAGACCGTGAGCGATCAGCGCGGCCACGACGAGCAGGAACTGCAGGCAGACGAGCACCGCGGCCACGTCGAGTCGGTACAGGCGGGTCGTCTGCAACCAGATCTCGATCTCGATGGTGCGAAGGGTGCCGCCTCCGATGGTGAGCACGATGCCGAACGACGTGAGGCAGAACAGGAACACCACCAGCGATGCGCCGACGATGGCGTCGAGCGAACCGCGGATCGACACGGCCGCTACCGCGGCGGTCTTCGAGCGACCCAACGTTCGTGCCGCCTCCTCGAGCTCGGTGCCGATCAGCATGAAGCGGGTTCCGACGGTCCGCATGATGACGGCGACGTTGACCGCCACGTGGGCCACGATCACCCACGTCCACGAGCAGACGCGGTCGGCGCCGACCACGCTCCGGAGGCCGACGGCCACCACGATGGCGGGCAGCACGAAACCGATGCCCGCCGCCGCCCACACCAGTTGACGGCCCCGGTACTGCAGCCGGGCGTGGCACCAGGCGGCGGGCACCCCGATCACCACCGCCACCGCAGTCGACGCCGCTGCCTGCAGCGCGGTGATGCCAAGGAGTCGCCACGTCGAACCCGCGCCGATCACCTGTCGGATCATCGAGCCGCTGCTCCCCCGGAATGATCGGGTGATGACCGCTGTCAGCGGCCAGAAATATGTGGCGACGACGAACGCCACCGGCACCGCCGCCAGCACGGCGAGCCGGAGTCGGCCGGGTCGACTCACTCGGTGATGTCTCGCCACGAGCTCAGCCAGGCGTCGCGGTGGTCGTCGAGCTCCTTGACCGACACCTCGAGCGGCGCGGGGGGACGCACCGCCCACCTCTGGAACTCGGCGGGCAAGGTGACGCCAGGCAGGACGGGAAACACGAAGTTGGACAGCGGCAACCCTTCCTGCCACTCCGGCGACAGCATCTCATCGACCAGCTGCTTGGCCGCATCGAGGTGGGGCGCACCGGCCAACACGGCGGCGAACTCGATCTGGCGGAAGCAGGTCGAGGTGATCACTGCTGACTTGGGTGCGTCGATCGGCGTGGTGGCGTAGACCACTTCGGCGGGGGGGCTCGACGCGTAGGACACGACGAGTGGTCGATCGCCTCCGCTCACGGTGAAACGGGTTTCCCACGCGTCGCTCCAACTGGCGGCGATGGCGACACCGTTGGCCTTGAGCGCTCTCCAGTAGCCATCGGTGCCGCCCTTGAACTCGGCGTGGGTGGCTGCGAGGAAGGCCAGGCCGGGCGACGAGGCCGCGGCGTCCTCGACCACCAGCAGGTCCTTGTACTTGGGATCGGTGAGGGACTGCAGATCGGTCGGCGGCGCGAGCTGGTGCGCGGCGAACCAGGACTGGTCGTAGTCCACGCACACGCTCGACTCATCGATCGGAGTGAAGCGGGCGGCCTCGTCGAGCTGAAACTCGCGGGGCACGTCATCATTGGCCTTCGGCGAGTACTTCACGAAGGCATCGGACTTTTGCGCCCGACCGAGAAACGTGTTGTCGACACCGAAGAACACGTCACCCTCTGGCGATCCCGCCTGCAGCAACACCCGGTTGAGTGCGGCGCCGGCGTCGTCGGTGGCGACGAGCTTGATCTTGATGCCGGTGCGCTTCGTGAACGCCTTGGCGGCCGCCTCGGGCAACGCATAACCGGAATAGGTCACCAGCGTCACGGACTTGGGCGAGGCGGACGACGGCGAATCGTTCCCGCACGAAATCGCGGTGGCAGCGAGGGCCGTGGCGAGGACGACCGCCGTGATCATGCGCTTCATCGGACCACCTTCCCAACGTTGACCGTTCCGGCTTCGACAGGTCCGGCTTCGACAGTTCCGCCGATGTCGTCAGTGGTCGCCGTGAGTGTGCCGGATCGCAGGGAGACAGTGGCGAACTCGGCGAGGTA
>JBBQLA010000190.1:0-5624 GCA_038327485.1 Acidimicrobiales bacterium | reverse complement strand
CCCGAGAACGACCCGGCCGACGCCCGAGACGTCCTCGAGGCTCCCCGGGCCATCGATCCCCCCGAGCGCGAGCTGGCGCTGTTGGCCGAGGCGTGGGAGGAACGGTCGACCTCCGCGTTCCTGTCGGGCTACACGTCGATCGACGAGGTGCATCGTCTCCTGCCGGCGGAGCGGATGAGCCGTGACGCTCTGCTCACGCTCTTCGAGCTCGACAAGGCGGTCTACGAGGTGGCCTACGAGCTCGGTCATCGACCGGCCCTGGCGCCGATCCCGCAGCGCGCCGTCGAGCGACTCCTGGCCCCGGGCCATCGGGAGCGCTGGTAGTTCCGTGTCACCTCCGGGTGAGTTGGATCGGTATCTGTTCGCCGAAGGGCGGCATCGCCGACTGTGGGAGCTGCTCGGCCCGCGCGCCGAGCCGGACGGGTCACACACCTTCGGGGTGTGGGCACCGCACGCGCAGGCCATCGGGGTCGTCGGGGACTGGAACTACTGGAGCGACGGCGTCGACGAGTTCGACCGCGTTGCCGGAACCGACCTGTGGTGGGCCAGCGTGGTCGAGGCCCGCGCCGGTCAGTGCTACAAGTTCGCGCTGACCACCGCCACTGGTCGCCGTGAGCTGCGCGCCGACCCCATGGCCCGGTGCGCCGAGGTGCCACCGTCGACTGCGTCAGTGTTGCCCTGGACGAACCACCAGTGGTCCGATGATCACTGGCGCGAGTCGCGGTCCGCCCGCAACAGCGGTCGGATGTCGATCTACGAGGTGCACGCCGGCTCATGGCGGTACGGCACCGACGGTCGGCCGATGGGCTACCGCGAGGTGGCCGAACCGCTGGCCCGACACGTGTCCGAACTCGGTTTCACGCACGTCGAGCTCATGGGTGTCGCCACTCATCCGTTCGGCGGTTCGTGGGGTTACCAGGTCACCGGCTACTACGCCCCCGACGCGCGCGGCGGTTCGCCCGACGACCTCAAAGCACTGATCGACGCGCTGCACCGGGCCGGCATCGGTGTGATCGTCGACTGGGTACCCGCCCACTTCCCTCGCGATTCGTGGGCCTTGGCCCGATTCGATGGCACGCCCTGCTACGAGCATCCCGATCCCAAACGGGGCGAGCACCCCGACTGGGGGACCCTGGTGTTCGACCACGGCCGGCCCGAGGTGCGCAGCTTCCTCATCTCCAACGCGCTGTACTGGCTCGAGGAGTTCCAGGTGGACGGACTTCGCGTGGACGCCGTGGCGTCGATGCTGTACCTCGACTACAGCCGCGACCCAGGCCAATGGGATCCCAACATTCACGGCGGCAGGGAGAATCTCGAGGCCGTGCAGTTCGTGCGCGAGCTGAACGTCGCGGTGGCCGAGGAACATCGGGGCGCTGTCGTTGTCGCTGAGGAGTCCACTGCGTGGCCTGGAGTCACCGCTCCCATCGACCACGGTGGGCTCGGCTTCGGTCGAAAGTGGAACCTCGGCTGGATGCACGACACGCTCTCGTATCTGTCACGCGACCCGATCCACCGTCGGCACCATCATCACGAGCTGACCTTCCCGCTGTACTACGCCTTCGACGAACGCTGGGTGCTGCCGTTGAGCCACGACGAAGTCGTTCACGGAAAGGGCTCGTTGTTGGCGAAGATGCCCGGCGATCGCTGGCAGGCGCTGGCGAACCTGCGGTGTCTGTTCGCGCTGCAGTGGGCGATGCCCGGAGCGCCGCTGTTGTTCATGGGTGGCGAGCTCGGCCAACTGAGGGAATGGGCCGACGACCGCGAGTTGGATTGGTGGCTGGCCGACGACCCCGACCACGCCGGTGTCGCCGAGCTGATCTCGGATCTCAACCGGCTCACCGCCGGCCACCCCGAGCTGTGGTCCGACGGCGATCGCGACTCGACCCACCTGCTGGACGGCGCCGATGCCGATCACTCGGTGGTGACGCTGGCCCGCGGCGGAGACGTGATCGTTGTGGCGAACCTCACGCCGGTCCCGCGCCCGGGGTACCGCGTCGGTGTGGACAGCGATTCAGGCGCGTGGACCGAAGCGTTGGGGACCGATCATCTCGTCTACGGCGGAAGTGGGATGATCAACGGTGACCTCGTGATCGACGAGGGCACGCCATGGCAAGGGCGGTCGGCCTCGCTGCTGATCACCCTCGGCCCGCTGAGCGTGTCCTTTCTCACGCGCGCCCTACCCTGAGCCCGTGACCGTCGCCGATCCGCCCCTCGAACGTTGCTACCGCCACCCTGACCGCGCTGCGGGGGTGTCCTGCCAGCGCTGCAATCGACCGATCTGCCCGTCGTGCATGAACAGCGCCTCGGTCGGCTGGCAGTGCCCGGAGTGCGTGAAGGAGTCGGCCAAGTCTGCGCCACAGATCTCGGCCCGGCGTGCCCTGCAGGGAGCGACACCGATCGTCACCTACGTGCTGATCGGCATCAACTTCGCCGTGTTCCTGGTCGGACTGTTCACCGGCGCCGGAATCATGGACACGGGCGGTACGACGTTCGTGCGGCTCGCCTTGTACGGCCCGCTGGTGGGCGCCGGCGAGTGGTACCGGTTGATCACCGGCGGCTTCATGCACGACGGTCTGATCCACATCGGGCTCAACATGTACGTCCTCTATTTCGTGGGTCGCCAGTTGGAGCCGGCGATCGGACGGGCGAGGTTCGTGCTGGGCTACTTCGTGTGCCTTCTCGGCGGATCCCTGGGAGCCATGCTCCTCGACCCCAGGGCGGCCACGGTGGGGGCTTCGGGGGCGATCTTCGGAACGTTCGGCCTGCTGGCTGTGCTCGATTACAGCCGAGGCGTCAATCCGTTGTCGTCTGGGATCGGGCCGACCATCATCCTGAATCTCGTCATCACCTTCGCGCTGCCCGGCATCTCCAAGGGTGGCCATCTCGGCGGCCTCGTGGTCGGGGTCGCGGTGGGAGCTGTGCTGTTCCTTGGCAAGGACATCCGCCGACAATCGTCCAACGAACGCCTGGCCCGAGCCGCCGCGGTCGTTCTGATCGGGGTGGGGTGCTTTGTGATCGCGTTGGCAACCGCACCGGCTTCTCCGCTTCTGCGCTGACCGTCGCGTTCCGATGGTCGCACCCGCCGAGGCGGGTCAGGTGAAGCGGTCGGCCAGGTTGCGGAGGTTGCGGCGCCAGATCGCCTTGAGCACGGGGGCGGCCACCACCGAGCCCACCACTCCGCCCATCCACCACGGGAACACCAGCCGCTCGTCCCACGTGAACTTCGTGCGACCCCTCCGCAGCGGTTTGAGCCGGAACTCGCCCGCTCCCGTCACGATGCCGACGTGGCGGACGCCCATGCGGCGCCCGGGTTCCCACCTCGTGATCTCCATGTGATCGGTCAGAGACAGCGGACCCACGCGGGTCTCGCAGTCGAAGGTGGTGCCAGGACCGTCAGTGCGATCGGACGTGAAACGGATGGACGCCGCATCGGCCATCCACTCGACGTGGCTGGCGATGTTGGACAGATCAGCCCACACTTCGCCTGGCGGAGCGGCGAGCACAGTGGAGACGACGATGTGGGCCATGTCATGACGAACGTCGGGCGGCCGTGACGAATTCCACGTTCCCTCGGCTTGGTCGTGCGGGGATTGTCGGCCACGATGACGGACATGGCCATGAACCCGGGTCCGCTGCCCGACGTGATCCCGCCCGGTGACCTGTTGCGCGACACCGAGGTCGTCCCCGTCGCCGGAATCGCCGGGCGGTATTCGCTGGTGCTCCCGCAGGCCTGGCGCGTGTTCTACGCCTTCGGTGGAGCCACGTTGGCGACGGCGATCCGTGCCGCGTCGGCTGAACTCGGGCGCGACGACCTCCAACTGATCTCGGCCGACGCGACCTATTGCCAAGCAGTGCCCTGCGGGCCGTTGGCGTGCGCGGTCGAGGTGTTGCGCAACGGCCGACGCGGCGCCCAGGTACAGGTGCGACTCTGGGCCACCGACGAGCCCGAGAGTGATCCACGAGCCGACCTGCTGGTCACGGTCGTGTTCGGCTCGCGGGATGCGGCGAGCCCCTTCGAACTGGTCGGCGCCGAGTTCCCGTCCGACGTCCCGGGACCCGAGGACTGCGCCGTGCCTGCCCGTCCTGACGTCGAGACGCCGTTCGACAACATCCCCTATCACCACCAGACCGAGTGGCGCCATGCTCTCGGTCATGCGCCGTGGGAGCCCGACATCGCCGGTGGCAACGATCCCCGCACGGTGAGCTGGTTCCGATTCGTGCAGCCGCCGCTGCTCGATGACGGCACGTGGTGCGACGCGTCGCTCGCGGTCCCCGGTGACATGTTGGCGCCGGCCATCGTCGAAGGCGTGGGTCGGGCCCGCGGCTATTTCCTGGTCGTCACCATGCAGCTCTCGATCCAGTTCTTCGCTCCCATGCGGGGCACGTGGCTGTGCCAGGACACTCGCGCGCTGCACGTCTCCGGCGGGTTCGGAACCGGCTCGGTCGATCTGTGGTCCGAGGATCGCACGCTCGTCGCATCGGCCACGCAGACGGCGATGCTCACCCCGATCCAGCCGGGGTGAGTCGGTAGAACGAGACGTGCTGGTCGCTTCGTCCGTCGACGAAGCGACCACCCCGCCACGATTCCCACCGGTCGACCAGTTCGAGACCGGCGTCGGCGGCCATCTCGTCGAGCTGGGTGGGGGAGAGGTACCGCAGCCGCCACTGACGGTCACGGCCGGCCCCGCGGTGCACGCCATGGATCACGCCGGTGGTCGGATCCGACGTGGTCTCGATTCGAACGCCCTCGACCACGCTCGACGCCGATGCCTCGCTCGGCCGATCGCCGAGGTCCAAGATGTCGGCCTCGATCGCCAGCTCTCCCCTCGGCGCCAGGTGCGATGCCACCAGCTCCAGGACCCGCCGCTGGGCGCGGTCCTCGGCGACGTTGAAGATCAGGTTGAAGGCGGCCAGCACCAGCTCGTAGCGCTGGTCGGTCCAGGCCGCCGGATCTGCGACGTCGCCGATGGCCACCTCGATCGCCGCCCCAGCAGGCTTGGCCGCGAGCTGATCCACCATCTCTCCCGATGCGTCGATGCCTGACACCATCCACCCGGCAGCGGCCAGCGGCAGGGCGAGTCGACCGGTCCCGATTCCCAGTTCGAGCAGCCGTCGCGGTTCGAGCGGGCATCGTCGATCCAATCCGTCGATCAGTGGTTCGATGGGTGACACCTGTGAGTACCAGCGGTCGTAGACATCGGCGAACGCCGTCCCGTAGTCGGTGGGATCGACTCTGTCGTCGCCGACGCCGTGGTCGTTCATCTCGGATGCTCCCTGGAGTGCGCTGATTCGGTCACAATGGTCGGTGAGGGGTCTGGGCGCGTGTGCCAGCCTGTCACGCCACAGATCATGGACCTTCCACCCGAGACCCCTGCCCCGTTCGGGACTCCCGAGCCGCCCACTCCGAGCGCGTGGACGAGCCCGGACTCGACGACGGTGGTGTCCCCGGAGAGTTTCCCCGGGGGTGCGTCGAGGTCGGAACCGGCGCCCGCCGCGATTGCGGTTCCGTTGACGGTTCGGCTGCGTCCCCGCACTGCTCTCGGTGTGCTCGATGCCGGCTTCGATCTGTTGATCCGACACTGGGTCGAACTGATGGCAGTCACGTTGGCGGTCATGGTGCCGTT
>JBBQLA010000189.1:0-5629 GCA_038327485.1 Acidimicrobiales bacterium | reverse complement strand
GGCCATCCCGTCGATCTGCTCACGGATGATGTCGGCGTGGCCGGCGTGGCGCGCCAGCTCCTCGATCTGGTGGACGAGGTAGTAGCGCCCCCGGGCCGGGCGGTTGTCGTAGATGCCGAACCACGGTGCCGGATCCTCGATGGTCGGCGCGGATGGATCGGCGGCGGCCAGCACGGCGATGTACTCGATGCGGGTCGCGTCGAACGTGGCCAGCACGCCGACGGCGGTCTCGTCTTCGGCCAGAACGAAGCTCGACTGGTACGCCTCGAAGGCGGCGGCGTCGATCGCGGCGCGCGATGCGCCGCCGCCGCCGCCGCCGAGCCGCGCGATCGCCCCCTGCATGCAGTGGGTAGCGTGCTTGAGCAGCCCGCCGATCGAGAGCGCGCTGCGGCACGGGCACTGCCGGGCCTGGTCTTCGGTCAGGCCGATGGCCGCCGCCCGGATGGCGTCGAGCTGCTGCTCGACGTAGCCGATGATGCCTTCGATCTCTTCGTGCGATGTCGGTGTGTACATCGGGTGATCATGCGCACCAATAGCGGTCACCTCCTGGCCGGATTCCCAGGACCTGTGCTCGCGAGGACGGGTCGCGGGGCCCGGTTCCGGGTCGTGATGTTCCCCGTGATCACGGGCGCCACCGGCGACGAACGCATCTACGACGGGTATCCGGACGTGGCCCTCGAGACCACCGCACCTTCGATGGCAGCATCCAACTGGTCGAGTATCGGCCCCTTGTGCTCGATCACCCACCGCTCAAGGCGTGACGCGAGCCCGGCGTCGATCCGGTTTCCGCAGATGTCGGTACGAGCGACGGCTCCGATCGATCACCTTCATCGCGGGAGTGGCGCTGACGCCGTGCACCGCGATCGAGACGACCATGGTGAGGGCGACGATGGCCCAGAGCTCGTCTGCGGCAGCGAAGGTCGCCGCCGACAACGCGTAGGCGAGGTAGTAGACGGACCCGAAACCGCGGATGCCGAAGAACGCAACGGTCATGCGTTCGGCCGGGGTCAGCTTCGAACGAGCCAGGGCGATCAGCCCCGAAGCCGGCCGGACCACGAACACGAGGAGCACGGCGACCGCCGCGCCTCGCCATGTCAGCGCGTGGAAGATGCCCGATACGAGCGCGCCGCCGAACAGGAGGAGGAGTCCGACCACCAACAGGTTCTCGATCTGTTCGGTGAAGCCGTGGAGATCGGCATGGAACTCGTGCGTCCGTTCGCTGCCGCGCAGCACCACCGCGGCGACGAACACCGCCAGGAACCCGTATCCGTGCAAGAGCTCGGTGGTCCCGTAGGCCAGCAGTGTCGCGGCGATCGCGACGAAGCCCTGCGGTGTCTCTGCGAGCGCGCTGAGGCGTCCCGGGGGGCGGAAGGCGACGATGCCGAGCACCCGACCCACACCCCAACCCACGGCGAGCGCGATGGCGATGCGCCCCACCAGATCCCATGCGAGCCACGACAACGCCCACCCCGAGGGCGCCCACCCGTGATCCGCGATGGCGATGGCCAGGTAGACGAACGGAAACGCGAGCGCATCGTTGAGTCCCCCCTCGCTCGTGAGGGTGAAGCGCACGTCATCTTCTGGTTCCGGGTTCTCGCCCTCGCCCAGGGTGGGCTCGCCCACCTGAACATCGGACGCAAGCACGGGATCGGTCGGCGCGAGCACGGCGCCGAGAAGAAGCGCACTGGTTGCCGCGATGCCACCGACGGTCGCACCCAGAACGGCGGTGAGGGCGATGGTGACCGGCATGGCGATGGCGAGCATGCGCCACGTCGACCCCCACGCCCGCCAGTCGAAGGGACGATCGATCTTGATCCCCGCCCCCATGAGCGCCACGATCACCGCGAGCTCGGTGGCGCGTTCGGTCACGCCGAGGTGTTGATTCGGATCGGGTGCGGGCAGACCGAGGGGCATGAGAAAGAACAGCCCCCCGACCACGACCAACACGATCGGCAACGAGAGCGGCCGGCGCGAGGTGTAGGCGGGGATCCACGCCGCGAGCAACGCGGCAAAGCCGCCAACGGTCAGGGCGACCTCGTACCGGTCGAAGCTCATGTTCTCGCCACCTCGTCGTCGTCCTTTCATCCGAGCTCGCATCTGGCCGGCTCACAGCACCGGATTCAGACGTTGGGAGCAGTCGGCGGACGGGAGGTCGCCATGACGGTTCGGTCGAACTGCATCGAGCGACGTAGCTCTACCCCACCAAGTCCGACCCCAGCCCAGCCAGGGACGTCGCGGTACCGGGCAGATTCAGACCACAACGGGGGTAGCGCCGTGCCAGGCCCGGTCGGGAACGGCTACCGCGCCACGGGGAACACAAGGTGGATGACCCGGTCGCCTTGGACGCAGACCGTTGGGTTGCCCAGCAGGATGTCCTCTGAGCTGAGTCCGCCGAAGAAGGGCCGGTTGCCGTAGCCCATCACCACCGGGACCAGGTCGACGGCGACCTCGTCGAGCAATCCCAGGTCCAGGCACTGCCGGGCGATGGTGCCCCCGGCGACTGCGACGATGCGGTCGCCGGCGAGTTGCTGCGCCTCTGCGATCGCGGCTTCGACGCCGTCCGTCACGAACCTGAACGGCGCCCCGGGGTGGGTTTCGACCCATTCGGTCGGGACCCGATGAGTCACAACAACAACCGGGACATCCAGGGTGTGCCGGCCTTGCCAGCCCTCGGCCACGTCGAACAGCGTCCGGCCACAGACCAGCGCACCCAGGGAGGACACCCATCGACGCCAGTGTTCGGCGCTCGCCGAACTGAGATGAACGTTGAAATCCTCGGCGGGGGTGGCTACCTCGATCTCGCCGTTCTGCAGCCAGTCGAACAACCGGCCGATGGTGTTGTCCTGCTTGGCGACGTACCCGTCGAGGGACATGCTCGCCTGTGCCTGCACCGTGCCCATGAAGCCTCCTTCTCAGCTGTACTTCGGGTCGATAGAGCGCGTGACTCCCTCTCTTCCCGGCCTGGCCGTTCTGTGTGCACAGGAGAGACGGGTCACGCCGCGAGAACCCATCGGTGAGCGCTGCAGTGCCGTTCTCCGCTCGTCTCAGGTATGACGAACCGGCGTCAGCCCGCCCAGTCGGTCGGCTGGACCAAGATCATCCACAAGTGCCCATCGGGGTCCTCAACCTGCGCGGCGAAGGCGTTCCACTCCTGCTGCGCGGGCTCGTAGACGCTGGTTCCACCTGCGGCCACGGCGGCGGCGAACCGCGCTCGAAGAGCGTCCTCTCCGTCCTCGTAGACGCAGAGCACGCACTCATTGGCGCCAGACGCGGCGACGCGGCTCTCGCCCGCGACCCATCCGAACCCACCGGTAGGGATCAGCATCAGGCTCACACCCGGCCCGAGACGGAGCTGCAAGGGCTCGGGAACGCCGTCGGCAGCGAGGGGACCGAAAGCTTCGAGACCAAGCCCGTCGCGATAGAAGGCGAGTGACCGTCGCCTGTCGGCAGTCGCAAGGCTGATTGTGTGCTTCATGAAAGTGTCTGACTGCGGGTGCCGTGAATTCTCATCGGTCGAGTGCGCCACACCCGTCTGGGAACGCCCCAGAGCTCGACGCGCGTCGGTTCGCCACAGGCGTTCCCGACGCCGGGTCGATCCAGCTGAGTTGTCAGGGTGAACAGCAAGGGCGGTGTGCCAGGATCTGCGCGTGGCCGCTGCCGTGTTCGTGATCGTCTCGGGGCCACCCGGAAGCGGCAAGTCGACGCTGGCGGCGGGAGTTGCTGCGAACCTCGGCCTCCCGCTGGTCGCGAAGGACACGATCAAGGAATCCTTGCTCGATGCGCTCGACGTCTCGAACGTGGACGCTTCTCGGATGGTCGGATCCGCAGCGATCGCGGCCATGTGGGCCGTCGCTCGCGAGTCACCCGTCGGCGCCGTGCTCGACTGCAACTTCCGTCGTGACTCGGCTCGAACGGAGGCCATGAACCTGCCGGCTCGGATCGTGGAGGTGTTCTGCCGATGCGATCGTGAGATCGCGCTCGAGCGATACCGACGGCGGGCGTCCTCGCGCCACGAAGGGCACTTCGACACGGCACGATCCGACGATGACCTTCGGGATCCCGCAGTGGCCGAACCGGTGGCGGGAGGCTGGCCGGTCATCGAGGTGGACACGAACACGTGGCCCCATCCGGCGCAGGTCGCCCGCGACATCCGGGCGGCGGTGCAGCCTGGGGGCGACGTCCCCGTCGATCATCCGGCCCTCGCGCTCGTCGGACCGCACCGGCTGCGTCGCTTCTACGAACGCGTTGGCATACCTGTCGACGATCCCGTGGGTGCGAACTTCACGGGCTGGTCCAAGCTCGTCTTGCTGACCCGTGACCTTGCGGTGCTGAGGCCACGGGATCACACCCAGGTCGACGCGCTCCGGAAGGAGATCATCGCGCTTGGCCTTCTGACCGAGCTTGGCGTGACGGGGATTCCCCGCCTGCGGGATGTGATCGAGGACGATGAGCTCGGGCCGTACCCCATCATGGTGTGCGATCGGCTGCCGGGCATACCCCTCGCCGACATCATCGAGACGATGTCGGCCGCGCAGCTCGGCGCGCTGTTCGAACTCCTGGGCGAACGAGTTGCGAGGTGGCACTTGCTCGCCGCGTCCGGCATCGGCCTCCCGACGAGGGATGGCCTTGCTCCGATCGGTCGGCTCAGCTTCGAGCTCGCCTCCTCGTCGACAGAACGTGACGCCACCACGTGGGCGCTGGAGCAGGCCCAACTCCTCGCTCCCGTGCTGGTGCACGGCGACCTTCACGAAGGCCAGCTCCTCGTCGACCCGGAACATCCCCACGTGGTCACGGGAGTTCTCGACTGGCAGACCGCCCGTCTCGATCACCCGTTCGTGGAGTTTGATCTGTGTGAATGGGGTACGGGGCTGTGGCGGACGCATCGAAGGTCGTTCCCCGACCTGCGCCGCCGCATGTGGACAGGCTACGCACGCCAGCGACGCCTCCCCGACGATCTCGCGCCCGTGTTCGAGTGGTTTCACGCCACCTCGCACGCCGCGAGGCTGTTGGGTCAACGCAGCTTCCCGGTCGATCACCAACCGGGGATCACCGGAACGGTTGACGACGCCCGGCGAGATGTGCGGGCCACCCTGGCGACACTCGGTCGCGGGGTGCAGACGTGATCGGTCCGGCACAAGTCACTCCACTCCCCCTGGCCGCCACGAGGGTGGATCACGACATCAGGGTGACCAGTTGGTCGAGAGCGGCGCCCCAGCCTTCGGCAAAGCCCATGTCGGCGTGCTGCTCGGACGTCTGCTCGTCGGCGTGCATCGCGATTGCTCGGTACACGGTGCCGCCGTCGGGTGACGCCTCGATCTCGATACGTGCCGTGAAGCCGAGGTTGCCGGCGCCATCGCTTGGGGACGCCGGGCGAAAATCCTCGGTCATCACGCTGGTGAACACGAGAAGTCGGCCCGGTTCGACCTGGAGGTAGCAGCCCGTGTTCGGGTACTGGTCACCTTCCGGAGATTCCATCGTCGTGACGCAACGACCACCAGCCCGCACGTCGAGGTCGGCGGCAACCGTCTTCCGCGGCGCCGGCGTGAACCACTGCATCAAAAGCTCGGGCTGGGTCCACGCAGCCCAGACCTGCTCGGGCGACGCCGAGATCTTCCGCTCGAGAACGAGG
>JBBQLA010000188.1:0-5637 GCA_038327485.1 Acidimicrobiales bacterium | reverse complement strand
TGACAGGGCAGCGGCGGCGGTGAACCGCCAGGTGGTGCGAGCCATGTTGTCTCCTTCAGAGTTGTGACGTGGGCGGTAACTTAGCCGCACGCCTGAGAGGTTTCTCGGGATGTGGTTCCCGGTTCATGCGCGGTTCACACCTCTCACCCGCCGGATGATGTCGGCGTCAGGCGGTAGGAGCGTCGATACTCACGACACCACCCCAGAGGGCTTTGAGGAGCAGACGGTTCAAATCGCCGAGTTCGATCATCGTCAGGCCCGACCATTCCTGGCGGTGAAACTCGGTCACATCGTGGAACGCGTCGATCATCACCGACCGACCAGCGGATGTCATGCGGACGAGCGTGACCCGTCCGTCATTCGGGGAGGGAATCCGTTCGGCCAGACCGCCAGTGACGAGACGATCCACCAGCCGGCTGACGTCGGACGCTCGCGTCAGCAGACCATCAGCAATGACCCCCTGGGCAATCCCGTCGGGTTCGTCCGACAGGGCCAACACCCAGAGAGCAATGAACTGCGGCATCGAGAGACCATGGACCGCCAGCACCGAATCGATCTCGGCGCCGAATCGGTTGGTGGTGAGCAACAGGTTCAGGTGCGTGTCCCGACTGAGCTGTTCTCGCTCTGTTTCGACTCGGCCATGCGGCGCGGGGAGCGCGGAGCGCGCCTCACCAGTCATGACCCCAACCGTACGATCGGCGCTTCGGTGTTGCAACATGCACATGATCAACCTAGATAGTTGCAGCAACTACGCAACAGTGCGAGGGTCTCCCGATGGCTCCCGACGAGGTCACCGCTGTCGCCGCTGGCGACATCACCGACCGTCGGGTGTTGCGGGGCATCCGAAACCGTGACGCTGTGGTCGACGCGTTGCTCGAGCTGCTCCGCCTCGGCGAGCTCTCCCCCACGGTCGGCCAGATCGCTGACCGGGCCGGAGTGTCGTTGCGATCGGTGTATCACCACTTCGATGACCTCGAGGGCCTCTTCGGAGCCGTCGCCGATCTGCACGTCGCAACCATCGTGGACAAACTCCGGGCCGTCGACAGTTCCGGACCGTTGGCGCCGCGGATCAAACGGTTCGCCGCACAACGAGCCGCGCTCGCCGAACGTGTCCTGCCCGTCTACCGGGCATCGCTGTTGATCCGATCCACGAGCCCCACGGTGCACCACCGAATCCAACGCGGCAACGACTACCTCCGTCACGAGGCGCTGGCGACATTCCGGCCCGAGCTGGGTCGCACCACCGGATGGCGAGTCGAGGCAATCGATTCGGCAGCATCGCTCGACGGGTGGACCCGGCTTCGCATCATCCAGGATCTGACGATCCCACGTTCGACCCGAGTGGTTGCGCAGACCCTGGGCGCAGTCCTCGGGTCTGGCGACGGGTGATCACACCGTCGTCCGCGGGCGGTGTTGATCAGGCCGACCAACCACCGCTGAATGAGAAGAACTGACCCGTCTGGAAGCGGCTTCGGCCGTCGAGGAGCACGGCGGTGAACTCCGCCAGTTCCTCGAGCGTACCCAGTCGCTTCATCGGGACCTGCGCCTCGATCTTTGTTCGTCGTGTCGGATCGTCGGCGCCGGTTGCCCGGAGGAAGCCCGGGAAGTCCATGTAGTTGGTGCCAATCGCGTTGACGATGACGCCATCGGCTGCGTGCTCCAGACCGACGGCCCGAACGAGCGCATTGGCTCCCGCTCGCGTCGCTGAGTACAACGACACTCCCGGCTCGGGACGCGCCCCAGTCGCTGAGGTGAACACGATTACCTGCCCTCGGCCCGCCGCCACCATGGGCGGCAGAACGGCTTGGAGTGCCCAGAACACCATGTCGAGGTTGGCTCGTTTGAGCAGCTCCCACTGGTCCGACCCAGCACCCAGGAATCGTCCGATGGAGATGTTGCCGGTGACGAAACACGCCGCGTCGACGCGACCGAACGTCTCGAGCGCCAACGAGACCAACGCCCTCGTTCCGGCTTCGGTCGCCAGGTCGCCATCCGCTCCGATCGCCTCGACCCCACCTGCTGTGAGCTCGGCCAACAACTCCTTGCTTGCGCGGTGCAGGACCAGTCGATGTCCGCTGCCAGCAAGGACACGTGCCAGGGCCGGGCCGACGTAGTCAGCGCACTGGGTGATGATCGCGACAGGTTTCCCTGGCAGGCCCGCCTCGACGGTCATGAGGTGAGCCCGCCGAGTCCGCAGAGGGCACGAGCGTGTTCGAGCTCGCCGAGATGGCGGATTCCGTGTTGATAGATCCAGCACTCAATGGCATCGAGGGTGAGGACGACGTCGTCGCGCACCACCCGATGGATGAAGGCGTTCTGAATGAAATCTGGAAAGGTGCCGTCGAACATCGGGACGTAGAGCTGCTCGGCGGGAAGCTCCTCCAGCCACCGCTCGGTGCGCGCGTACACCTGATGGGCGTAGTCGCAGAATGCGTCGTAGTCGCCGATGCGCTGATGCTCCATCTCGGCGACGGTCGTCTCCTTGCCGATGTCGTCGATGGCCACCTGGGTGCGTTCCGCCCAACCACCGGTGAACCACAGGGGAACCTCCTCGGCCAGCAGGAACAGGGTGGCGTCCTCGAGGCGCACCTGGTGATTGACGGTGAACGCGATGGGAAGCACGTTCGGTCGCTCGAAATGATTGACGTGGCTCGCGTCCATCGTGGCGAGCGCCTCCAGCCAGAGGGCGTGCATCCCTCGCATTCGTCGTTGCAACGAGTCCTTCACCATGCCGGCGACGGAGGTGTCGACCGGTCCGGGAGGCTGCGTGGGATACCACCGGGTTTCGGCGGTGGCAGTGTCAACCGAGGTGAGCATTGTCTGGTCCTCCTGAGGGCGATGTTGGGACGAGCCGCGAGGCAGCTGCCGCGTGTACGTCGACCATGACGCAGACAGTTGCATACTTGCGTAGGGCATGCAACGAGTTCTCCCGTGTCGCCGAGAATCGAACTACTAGGTTCGAACTCTCACGCCTCCGAGAGGAACCACCTTGATCACGAACGACACGCCGTCTCCCGGTGCCCCTCTCTGGATCGATCTCTTCACCTCGACGCCCGACGAGTCATCAGCCTTCTATTGCGCGCTGTTCGGGTGGGAGGCGCAACCCGGCAACCCCGACTTCGGCGGCTACCTGAACTTCACCAAGGACGGTCGCAAGGTCGCCGGCATGATGACCAACCACGGCGACGGCATCGATGCCTGGTCGATCTACCTCGCCGTTGCTGACTCCACATCATTCGCTGCGGATGCGATCGACCATGGCGCAACGGTGATCGTCCCGCCCATGGAGGTGGGGCCGCTGGGAACGATGGCCGTCCTCATCGACGTCGGTGGTGCATCGATCGGTTCCTGGGAGCCCGGCGAACACCGAGGCTTCGAGGTGAGCGGCGAGCCCGGAGCGCCCTCATGGTTCGAACTCCACACCCGCGACTACGAACCGTCGGTCTCCTTCTACCGAGACATCTTCGGATGGAACACCGAGATCGTCAGCGATACCGACGACTTCCGCTACACCGTCATGCAGGACGGTGACGTCCAACGGGCCGGGATCATGGACGCATCCGGCTTCCTTCCACCCGAACAGAGCGCCGCATGGTCCATCTATTTCAGTAGTGCCGACACCGCAGCCGACCTGGCGCGAATCGTCGAACTGGGCGGATCCGTTGTCGCCGACGCAGAACCGACGCCGTGGGGTGTGCTGGCCACTGCGGCTGACCCGAGCGGCCTGCACTTCCGACTCCAGGGACTGAGCTGATGGCCGAAATGGGTTCGAGCGGCGGACCCACGCTGCTCGTGGGGACACGCAAAGGGGTCTTCCTGCTCTCGTCTTCTGAGGATCGATCCAGTTGGGAAGCAAGCGGGCCGATGTTTCTCGGTCACGTCGCCCAACACGTGGTGCTCGACCCACGGAACGGAACGCGGATGGTGCTCGCAGGGAGGACCGGACACCTCGGTCCCACGGTCTTTCATTCCGACGACCTCGGTGTCACCTGGACCGAGGCCACGCGACCGCCTGCGTTCCGCACCGGCGAACCGCTGGAGCGATCGTTGTCGGCGGTGTTCTGGCTCACCCCCGGCCATGTCGATCAACCCGGCGTCTGGTTCGCCGGCGGCTCACCTCAGGGCCTCTTCACGAGTCGCGACGGTGGCGATACCTGGGATCCGGTCGACGGCTGGAACGACCATCCGATGTGGGAGACGTGGGCCGAGTGGCCGGAACAGAACACCCCCGACGGATCGATGCTGCACTCCATCAACATCGACCCTCGAGATCCGGCTCACATGTACATCGGATTGTCCTCGGGGGGCGTCTTCGAGACGACGAACAACGCAGCGAACTGGGCGCCCCTCAACCTCGGATGCGACGCGCCCTTCATGCCGGAACCCGATCCCGAGTACGGCCACGATCCGCACTGCGTCCGGTTACATCCGCTCCAACCCGATCGGCTGTACCAACAGAACCATTGTGGGATCTATCGCATGGATCGAGCCGACGCCCGGTGGACCCGAATCGGCGACAACATGCCGACCGACGTTGGTGACATCGGCTTCCCGGTCGAGCTCCATCCACTCGACCCTGACGTCGCATGGGTGTTCCCGATGGACGGAACCGATGTCTGGCCGCGCACCAGCCCCGATGGCCGACCCGCGGTCTACGTCACTCGAGATGCCGGCGAGACCTGGACCCGTGGCGACACCGGACTTCCTTCTCCTGCATGGTTCACCGTCAAGCGCCAAGCAATGACGACCGATCGCGAGTCGGCGGTCGGGGTGTACTTCGGCACCACCAGTGGCGACCTCTGGGCCAGCGTCGATGAGGGTGCATCCTGGCGTTGCATTGTTTCGCATCTGCCCGAGATCTATTCGGTCGAGGTCGGGTACCCAGCCATCGGGTATCCAGAGCTTGCCGCGTCGTGAAGGTGCGAATCCCGACCCCATTGCGCTCGTACACGAATCAGGTCAGTGCGGTCGACGCCGATGGCGCAACGATCGGTGAGGTGCTCGAGGATCTTGATCGCCAATTTCGAGGCCTCCGATTTCGCGTGGTGGATGAACAGGGCCAGCTCCGCCAGCACATGCGCATCTACGTGAACCAGGACATGTTTCGGGAACTGTCCACTCCAGTCCAACCAACCGACGAGGTCACCTTGATGCAGGCGTTGTCGGGCGGCTGACGACCTCGATCAATCGGGGTGCGGCAGCTGGTCGACGAGCGCCTTGGTGAACCCGCCGTCGACGGCAATCGACTGCCCGCTGATGTAGGACGACTCATCGGACAACAGTCCACGCCGTCGTCCGTGACGAGGACTACCCGATCTCCGAAAAGATGCAGGCGGGAATGTCGTCCGGAGCTCAGTCGTCGCTCGTTTTCGGACGCAATGAACCAGCGCTCCACCATCTGCACAGGTCGATACCGAGCTGTTCGGCCCGTGAACGAGCTGTTCGGCCCGTGAACGAGTTGTTCAGCGCTACTGACCGGTCGGAACCCAGTTGCCATGAAAGCCGAACGGCACGCGTTGGGGAAGCGTTACCGTGGCGACCGGTCCGCCAGAGAGATCCTGGGCGTCGGTGATGACCAGATCCGAGCCGTCACGCCCCACGTCGTAGACGACCTGCATGAGCCAGCCATCATCTTCG
>JBBQLA010000187.1:0-5658 GCA_038327485.1 Acidimicrobiales bacterium | reverse complement strand
GTCGGGCCAGTCGAGCCGATCCAGATCGTTGACCAGCCGCTCGGAGTAGGCGGTGATCCGCATCTTCCACTGGGTGAGGTTGCGTTTGACCACCGGGAAGTTGCCCCGCTCGGAACGACCGTCCGCGGTGACCTCTTCGTTGGCCAGCACCGTGCCCAGACCTGGGCACCAGTTGACCGGTGCGTCGGACAGATAGGCCAGGCGATGTTCGCTGAGCAGGTCCTGCTGCTCGGCGACCGACATCTCGCTCCAGGCGCGACCGTCGGGAGTCGGGCGAGATCGGTCGGCGAACAGCGCGACGAGCTCGTCGATGTGGCGGGCTCGACCGAGCTCGGGGTCGAACCACGAGTTGAACACCTGCAGGAAGATCCACTGGGTCCATCGGTAGAACTCGACGTCGGTCGTTGCAACCGAGCGACGTTCGTCGTGGCCCAGCCCGAGGCGTCGCAGCTGGCGGCGCATGTTGGCGATGTTGGCCTCGGTGGTGGCACGCGGGTGCTGGCCGGTCTGCACGGCGTACTGCTCGGCGGGCAGGCCGAACGCGTCGTAGCCGAGGGCGTGCAGCACGTTGTGGCCGGTCATGCGGTGGTAGCGGGCCCACACATCGGTGCCGATGAAACCCAGTGGATGACCCACGTGCAGGCCCACCCCGGAGGGGTAAGGGAACATGTCGAGCACGTACAACTTGGGGCGCTCGGCGCCTTCGCCGGCCAGCGGTCCCGCCGGATTGGGCGTCTCGAAGGTGCCCTCGGCGGCCCAGCGGGCCTGCCAGTTCGACTCGATCCCCGCCGCGAGCGATGCGGTGTAGCGGTGTTCGTACTCGTTGGATCGCTCGTCGGGGGAACTCATGGGCACCGAAGTTAGTGGGCGTCCAGTGTTGGTCCGATACCGACGACCGGTGCTATCTTCACGGTCCCTACGGGGCTGTAGCTCAATTGGGAGAGCGCTTCCATGGCATGGAAGAGGTAGTCGGTTCGATCCCGATCAGCTCCACTCGTAGTCGCCTTGCCCCGCCAACGGGAGGCCCGTCATGAGCGATTCGCCACAGGGCCCGGGCCACGAGCGGCCCGAGCCGTCGGTAGAACCGTCGGCCGAATCGTCGGAGTGGGGGGCCCCGCCGAGCGACGCCTCGACCACACCCGACTCCGACGCGACGTGGGCGAAGCCGCCATCCGCGCCCCTCGCACCCCGAGTGCCGCTGTATTCGGCGCCGGCTCCTTCAGGACCGGTGAAGCGGATGGTGACCGGTCTCGGCGTGCTGATGTGTCTGGCCGGGGTGTTCCTCATCAGCGCCGTGGTGATCCTGAGCCTGGCGGAATCGGCGGGAGAAGGCACTGGCGATCAGGCGTCGTGCCGAGCCGAACGAGCCAACATCATCCAGGCATGGGGGCGAGCCAAGGTCGCCAACACCAACGGACCGGCGGGTCAGGTGTTCGACTACACCACCTTCATGGACGGCGGATCATCGCTCACCTACTACGCGCCGCCCACTGACGTCGGCGCAGCACGGATCGCCACCGCCAAGCTGTCGCCGTCGAAATGCGCCGCCATCGCGGCCTCCGAACTCGGGCCGGTCACCCCGAACACCACCGTGGTGGCACCGACGCCCACCCAGCCGGACTCGGTGGACGAGTGCCGGGCGGAACGCGGCCTCATCATCCTCGCTTGGAACTCGGCGGCCGACGCCAACGCGGCGGATCCGTCGGCACCCAAGCAGACCTATGCCGCCTACCTCGAGAACCCGACGCCGCAGTTCTTCGAGCTGCCGAGCGCAACCGGGGCACCTCGCCGCTCCGCTGATCTGGTGTCAGCTCAGGTGTGCGAGCCGATCGCCGCTGCCGACCTGCATTGATTCAGGTCGGCGATTGATTCACGCGGGAGGTGCAGCAGCGTCGACCGGGGCCTTCCACTCGATCTGCGGCGCGTCGCTGTAGAGCCGCTCGAGGCGGTAGTAGGCCCGCTCCGTCTCGGCGAACACGTGCACGATGACGTCGCCGTAGTCCATGAGCACCCAGGTGCGCGTCTCGAGGCCCTCGACCGCGCGGGGCTTGCGATCGTGCAGCAGGAAGATCTGCTCCTCGATCTCGTCAGCGATGGCTCGAACCTGCCGCGAGGTGCGACCCGAGACGATCACGAAGGACTCGCAGATCGCCAACACATCGCCGACATCGATGACCATGATGTCCGATGCCAACTTCTCGTCGGCCGCCCGCGCCACGGCGATGGCGAGCTCGTGCTCGCCGCTGTTGTCGTCCACGGTGGTCATCCCTTGAAATCCGATCCGAGCGTCACGGTGACGTCGTAGGCCTCAGTTTGCGACGGCGAGGCGGTCGCCGTCACACCCAATGCCGTACCGATCTTGGCCGCGGCGTCCTTCATGGAGGGGTCGTGGTACACCACCGTCGTGGTGGCGATGCCGAACTTGGAGGCGTTTCCGAGCACCGTGATCTCCCCGCCGGCGAGTACGACCGGTGCCGCGGCACGAGTGGCGGCCGTCGAATCGGTGGTCCCGTTGAGAATGCGGGTGCGGGCCCGCTGACCGGGAAAGGCCGACGTCGGGAACGGATTGACCGTGGGGACCATGGTGGCGATGGCCTCGACATCGGGCAGGTAGACGCGGGTGCCGTTGGCGCTGGGCAGGGGCACCGCTGTGGTGGGGAGCTGGCGCATCGCCACCGCCGCCTGTGACAGACCGGTCACCAGCGCGGACACGTCGACCGGCCTGTCGCCCGACGCCGCAGCGAAGGGAGCGACTGTCGGCACACCGGCGGGCTTGGTGGCCAACGCGGCCAGCCAGGCCTCGAACACCGCCTGCACTCGGTCGGCTCGGTTGATCTCGGCTTCGCCGTCGGACACGAAGGTGACGTAGTCACCGATGTTGGCGGGCGTGAGCGCCACGTCGCCTGCGGCGTAGACCACTTCCTTCTGACCCGGGGCGGTGGCTCGCACCAGCGGGCTGGGATTGGCCACGGTCAGCGAACCCAGGGGCGACAGCAGCTCGCCCCACTGCTTGGGCGTGACGGTCGTCGAGTCGTTCACTGCGAAGGTGAGGATGCGCTGGATCTCGGTGATGCCCTCGTTCACGCCCTTGGCGGCGATGAAGGCACTGAGGTTCATGTTGCCTTCGGGCCGCGCCACGACGGTCACCCCCGGTACCACCACGACCGAGCCGCCCTTGCCGGCGTTGCCCTCAGCGATGAC
This sequence comes from Acidimicrobiales bacterium, assembly GCA_038327485.1. GTDB lineage: Bacteria > Actinomycetota > Acidimicrobiia > Acidimicrobiales > Microtrichaceae > JBBQLA01. Next base: position 2,457 of record JBBQLA010000187.1, on the reverse strand, counting down.
GACCGCATCGGTAGCCGCCCCTTTGTCGTTGGTGAGGATCAGCAGGTGAGTCGGGATCGGCTTGACCTGCGCCTCGTAGCCGGGCTTGGTCGGGTCCTTCTCGGCCTCGAGTGACGTGCCGCCCTTGATCTTGAGGCTGGTGCGATAGCCGTCCCATCCGAGCGAGATCAGCCCGGCGAGAAACACCACGGTTGCCAGCGCGTAGACGAGCACGGCACCTCGGCCGAGCGGGCGACGCGGGCTCGCCGGAGACGTGGTGGGTGGTGCCGACTTCGATGAGGGAGGGCGGGGCGGGGCGTTCGCCGGTTGCGCCGCGCTCGCCGCCTGCTTCGCCCGACCCCCCGTACGTTGCTCACGGGCCCACTGACGAGAGACGGGCGCGCCGTCACGCCCGGACTCAGGCGTTGCGTCCGTGTTGGTCATCGCGGCTCACGATAGAGGCGTTCCCGCTCCACGATCGACATGACGGCCGGCGGCACGAGGCCATCGATCAGCCGTCCACGGGACCGCCAGGCGTGCACCAGCGTCGAGCTGACGTCGAGCGCCGGCATGTCGATCGGACGAAACCGCCACCCGTCAGGCAGTTGATGTTGTTCGTAGCCGGGACGTTCGAACCAGGCCACCTCGACACGATCGCGCAACTCCTCGGCTCGGTCCCATCGGGCGAGTCCGGCTGCGGTGTCGCGGCCAACGATGATCACGACGCCTTCGTCGGGTCCGACGAGCTCGTTCACGGTGTCCACGGTGTAGCTCGGGCCCGGCCGCTCGATCTCGACGTCGCTGACCTCGACGCCGGCGAGTCCACCGAAAGCGGCCTGTGTCATCTCGAGGCGCAATTTCGCCGAGGTGACCTGCGTGACGCCGGTCTTCTGCCATGGATCACCCGCTGGGACGACGATCACCCGCTCCAGATCGAGGCACCAACGGGCCTGCACCGCCGCCACGACGTGGGCAATGTGGGGCGGATCGAAAGTTCCGCCGAACAGACCAATCCGCGGCGGGGCCATGTGCCGAACACTAGGGGCGGCATCGGTGGTTGGCCGAAGTGTGCTTCGGGAAGGAGAAACGCCGGAGCTCTCTCAACCAATCGCCCGTTCTGCCGATAGAGACACGACCGGGAGTGACCGACGCCACGTGCGGACCGGGAACGACCGGTCAAGCCACAACGTTACGACCATCACGGGCGAATTCCACCCGGACAACAAGATCCGTCACCGGTACATCCGGATGCGGAGGTGCACATGAGCGACTCAGTCGGCCTTTATCTGAATGAAATCGGGATGGTCCCCCTTCTCGATGCCCAGGAAGAGATTCAGCTCTCCCAGACGATCGAAGCGGGCGTGGTGGCCCGTGACCGCAAGGAAGCCGGCGAGAAGGGCCGCGATCTCGATCGCGCCGTCGCCGCTGCTGCTGCCGCCAAGGACCGCTTCATCCGGTCCAACCTTCGACTCGTGGTGTCGATCGCCCGCCGCTATCCCCTGCCCCAGGGAATGGAGCTGCTCGATCTCGTGCAGGAGGGCAACCTCGGCCTCGAGCACGCCGTCGACAAGTTCGACTGGCGCAAGGGGTTCAAGTTCTCGACGTACGCCACGTTCTGGATCCGTCAGTCGATCGGCCGGGCCCTCGACCAGAAGGCCAGCCTGATCCGTCTTCCGGGCGATCGTTCGGCCTCGTTGCGAGCCGCCCTGCGCACCGTCTCCGGCGACGGCGACGCGCTCGATGACGATCACGCCATCCTGCACCGACTGTCGACCCCGACGTCGCTCGACCGCACCGTCGGTGACGACGACGCCAACGAACTGATCGACCTGCTTCCCGATGCCCGCTTGTCGCCCGAGGGTGAGTTCCTGCGGGCCGAGGGCGAGAACCTGCTGGTGCGGGTGCTCGACGTGCTCGACGATCGCGCTCGATTCGCGGTGGAGAGTCGCTTCGGTTTCGTCGACGGACGCCGTCGCAGCTACCGCGAGGTCGGCGACGACCTCGGGGTGACCGCGGAGGCGGCTCGCCGGCTGGTGAAGCGGGCGATCGGCTCGGTCCGGGACTACGCGATGACCGCTCCCGAGATGTCCGCCCTCGCCACCACCGACGCCGCCTGACCGCAGGCAACCGCCCATCCGAGCGCCGGGACCGGCAGCAATCCTGGGTTCCCGTCCACAGAACGCCGACGTGCAGCTCGGAATGGCTTTGGTTCGTCGTGGACCCGCTGCGAGAATGGGCCACGTGAGTTCCACTTGGACGCCGAGCACTTGGCGCGACCGCATCGCCGGCCAGCAGCCCGTCTGGCCCGACGAGGGCCGATTCGAGTCGACCCTCAAGACGCTGGCGGGCTATCCCCCTCTGGTGTTCGCCGGAGAGGCCCGAGCCCTGCAGGCCGATCTGGCCCGGGTGGCCGCGGGCGAAGCGTTTCTCCTCCAGGCCGGTGACTGCGCCGAGTCCTTCGACGCCTTCAACGCCAAC
>JBBQLA010000186.1:0-5658 GCA_038327485.1 Acidimicrobiales bacterium | reverse complement strand
ACCGCACCGGGTGCACGTCGGCCTCCCTGACGGCGACGACTTCTGGTCGTGCGACAGCTGCGGCGCCACCTTCGCCGCCGGCGAGGCCTCAGCCATGCTGATCACGGATCGACCGGGCCATTCCAAGCTGCACAGCGAGATCGTGATCTGCCGCGACTGCGTTGCTGCTGCATTCGAGTCGCTCGCTGCCGACCCGAGTCCGCCGACCCGCCTGGTCAGTTCAGTCCGGCCTCGACCAGGGCACGTTTCGTGAGTACACGAGCGAGGTGGCGACGGTAGTCCGACGAGCCGTGCTGGTCCGATGACGGTTCGGCTCCCTCGGCTGCCGCCGCTGCTGCGGTCGCAGCGTCGGCTCCAGCTGCGAGGGCAGCCTCGGTCGCCTCGGCTCGCATGGGCGTGGGACCCATGTTGACCAGCGCTACGCCAGTCCGGTCACCCGTGACGGCGGCAACCCCGACGATCGCCCAGTCCTGCGCCCGTCGGTTGAACTTCTGGTAGGACCAGCCCGTGGTATGGCGCGGGACGCGAATCTCGGTGAGAAGTTCATCGGCAGCCAGTGCCGTCTCGAGGAATCCATGGAAGAAGTCCGTTGCTTTGATCTCGCGCGTCCCGGCCGGGCCAGACGCCACAAGCGTGGCCCCGAGCGCGAGCATCACGGCGGGAAGGTCACTCGCTGGATCACCGTGGGCCAACGAACCACCGATGGTCCCGCGGTGCCGCACCTGCGGGTCGCCGACCGTCCCCGCCACGTGGCTCACGATGGGGCACGCGGTCTGCAACTCGGGCGACGCCTGGACATCGGCATGGCGGGTCAGCGCACCAATCGCCAAGTGCTCGCCCTGGTCACGTACATAGGACAGGTCGGTGATCCCTGCGAGGTCGATCAGGACCTCTGGTGTTGCGAAGCGGAGTTTCATCAGCGGGATCAGCGAGTGACCTCCGGCAAGCAACTTTGCCTCGTCGCCGTACTCAACGAGGGCAGCGATGGCCTCGGCCGAGCTGTGCACCTTCAGGTAGTCGAACGATGCAGGAATCATGACGCACTCCCTTCGGTGGGTGCGCTGTCGGGATGCTCGGCGGCCCAGCGCACCGAGTTCACGATCATCTGGTAGCCGGTGCACCGGCAGATGTTTCCCTCCAGAGCCTCTCGGATCTCGTCACGCGATGGATCCGGGTTCGTACTGAGCAGGCCGGTCGCAGCCATCAGCATTCCGGGCGTGCAAAAGCCACATTGCAGGCCGTGTTCCTGGCGAAAGCCTTCCTGGACGGCCGAGAAGGAGCCGTCGTCGCCGGCAAGGCCTTCCACCGTGGTGATGGAGTCGCCGTCGGCTTGGACCGCCAGAACCGTGCACGACTTGACCGCCCCACCGCCCAGGAGAACGGTGCAGGCGCCGCAGTTCGACGTGTCGCATCCAATGTGCGTACCCGTGAGGCCGGCCCGGCTCCGGATGAAGTGGACGAGGAGTTCACGTGCCTCGACCGGCATCCGATGCTCGACACCGTTGATGGTGACGCCGACCTCTACGAGGCGCGCCGCCGTAGTGCTGTTGCCCATCTCAAACCTCCGTTCCGTGGGTGGACAATGCATGCCAAATCTTCTCGGGGGTCAGCGGCATGTCGAGATGCCTGACTCCGAACGCGCTGAGGGCATCAACCACGGCATTGACGACCGCCGGGGGCGCACCCACCGCTCCCGACTCGCCGATGCCCTTTGCACCCAACGAATTGACCGGCGTGAGGGTCACCACGCGCCCCATCTCAAAATCAGGGAGATCCGCTGCGGACGGAACGAGGTAGTCGATCAACGTCGTCGTCGTTGGCTGACCGTGATCGTCATAGGTGACCTCCTCGAACAGTGCCTGGGCAATCCCCTGAGCTACGCCTCCATGGACCTGGCCTTCGGCCAAAAGGGGGTTGATGACGGTGCCGCAATCGTCGACGCAGACGTAGCGTTCGATGGAAGGTGCGCCCGTCTCTCGGTCGATCCCGATCACACAGCCATAGGCACCGGATGGGAAGGAGAAGTTCGGCACCGTTTGGAAGACCGTGTGATCGAGCGTCCCGGCATCGGTGCCATCTGGGAGCTGCAGGTTCTGAAAGCTTGCGAGTGCCACATCTCGCCATGGCGTCGACTTGGTGGACGTTCCCTTCACTTGGAACCCGCCATCCACGACTTCAAGATCATCAGGGTTGGCCTCGAGTTGATGCGCCGCGATGGTCGCTGCCCGCCGGCGGACTTCGATGGCGGCGTTGCGTACCGCCTCACCGCACACAGCGACACCTCGTGAGCCCATCGTGCCGATGCCTTGTTGAACCGTCTCGGTGTCGCTCGAACGCACGACGATCCGGTCGATGTCGATCCCGAGTTCGTCGGCTGCTATCTGCGCCATCGTTGTGTACGTGCCCTGGCCGTGTGGGGACAACCCGACCGAGATCAATACCGAGCCGTCCGGTTGCACTTTGAGGTTGGCCGATTCCCACGATCCGACGTGGCCGAACCCCTCGAGCGATCCCGGCGGACCGAAGCCTGCAATCTCAGTCCAACACGAAAGGCCAATGCCCATCAGCGGCTGGGACTCGTCGACGTTGCGCTTCGCCTGCTCTGACAGCAATGAGTCGTATTCGAGGATTCGCAACAGCTCCGCGAGCCCCGCCGGGTAGTCGCCGCTGTCGTAGACCGCGAGGTCGGGATTCGCGGGCGTGACCCACGGGAACTGGTCGGGTTGGATGAAGTTGCGGCGGCGCACCTCGGCGGGGTCGATCCCGGTCTCGTCGGCGACGATGTCCATGGTTCGTTCGATCAGGAAGGCTGCCTCGGGCCGACCGGCACCTCGATACGCTGCGATCGGGGTCGTGTTCGTGATCACGTCGGTGAGCCAGGCTTGCACGGAGGGGATGCGGTAGCAGCCGCCGGCCATCGCACTCGTCAGGACCCCCAAGCCGAGACCCGTGTGGTCCGGCCAGCCACCGATGTCTTGCAAGGTGTGGACTCGCAGTGCGTGGACAATGCCGTCGTCATCGAAACCGACCTCGACCTCGTTGATCTGCGCCCGACCGTGGTGCATGTGCACCATCGCCTCCGAGCGCGTGAGCGCGAACTTCACGGGTCGGCGCAGCCGCCTCGACAGCTCGGGGGCGAGGAAGATCTCGACGTAGAAGTTGATCTTCGAGCCGAAGCCACCGCCGACATCGGGAGCGATGACACGACACTCGCTGGCATCGATCCCGAAAAAGGCACAGAGCTGGTTCCGCAGGTGGTGGGGAGCCTGATAGGTGGCCCACACCACGAGGCCCTCGGGGCGCCAGTCGGCCACCACCGCGAATGCCTCGATGGCGACTGCCGAACAGCGGTTGTTCTTGATGCGGAGCGCGGCGTGGCGCGGCGCGTTGACGAACTCCTCGCTCGGCGCCTCCGGTGCCGGCAGGATCGGCAAGGCGTTGGTCTGGAGCAGGGGATGGATACGCGGTCCCTCGGGGTCGGCCATCGCAGCCATGGAAGCGTCGATGCTCGGGAGCACTGGCAACGGCGAGTATTCCACCGTGACCAGCTCGGCGGCATCGGCCGCCTTGTAGCGGTCCATGGCAACCACGACCGCCACTGGCTCGCCGACGAACTTGACGGAGCCGTTGGCCAGCAGCGGCCGATGGAGCGGCGCCAGCTCGGGAGGCAGGCCCGGCACTCGGGGCAGCTCGGAGAAGTCGTCGAAGGTGTAGACACCGAGCACGCCCGGTGCGGCCTCTGCCTCGGCGGTGTCGATGGAAATGATCTCGGCATGTGCCTCGGTGCTGCGCACGAATGTGGCGAAGACCGTTCCCGAGGGATCGAGGTCGTCGACGAAAACACCCCGTCCGGTGATGAGATTCGGATCCTCCTTGCGAATGACCCGCGCTCCGACCAGCGACATTGCTACCCCCTTCGTGACGGCAGTCCCGGGTGCCCAAAGGCGGTCCTCGACTGCTGCGAGACTCGCGCGGGTCGCCGGCGACGCCGAGAACCACACCTGGCCCGAGACCGTGCCCCCCGAGGCACCCACCCGAACCGGGCGGTAACTTATCAGTGTTCACCCGACGGGTGAAGCCGTCTCGCCACTCGCAAGGAAACAGGCGAGCAGGCCACTGCTGACTGGAGCACACAGATGAGAGCGAAGGTCGAGATCGATTCCGAGTCCTGCATCTCGTCGGGCAAATGCGTGAGTCGGGCACCGGTCGGGTTCTCGTTCGATGAGCACGACCTCGCGGTGACCACCGCAGCGGTGTCCGAGATCGACATGGCGACGCTGCGTCGGATCGCCGACGAATGCCCTGGCGGGGCCATCACCGTGCACGCGGACTGACTGCTCGGCGTCGACCGGGCGGTCAGCGGGCGGTCAGCAGGACCGGATAGCGACCGAAGTAGGGACGGGTCGTAGACGAATCCATCTCGGGCGGGTCGTTGGGGTCTCCGACGCAGCCGTGGTCGAACAGGTACTGCACTGCCTGGGGCACGAGCCCGAACAGGTGTTCATGGTGGTCGTCGCCCTCGTGAAACACCAGGCCGGCCGCCAGGTCCTGACCGATGCAGGCGTGCATCCCAAGGCCGAAAGACAATCCGTACGGTGCGACCCCATCGGGAGTCTCCCGCCCAGGCCGGTACTCGTCGGCGTCGGCGCCGAAGATCGTGGGATCGCGGTTCACTGACAGCAGATCGATAACGACGCGATCCCCCTTCGAGATGTGTGTTCCGGTCCCGAGGTCGATGTCTTCGAGCGCCCACCGCATCGCGACCGGCGACGACGGCTGTAGCCGAACCGTTTCGTGGGTGCATTGCTGGACGAACATCGGGTCGGTGCGGGCTCGCTCCGCATCTTCGGGGTGCGCCGCCAGCCATTCGAGGACGTTGTGGGAAACACGAGTGAAAGCGGTCGCAGAGGTGTGGGCCCCGGCGAGGAGGTAGAACGCCACCTCGCGACGCAGCGTCTCGTGCTCCAGGGGCAGCTTGTCGGTATTGCGTAACAGCACGGTCAGAACGTCGCGTGGCAAAGCGTCCTCGGTGATCTCCCCAGCCTCGAGCTGGGCGAGCAGCCCCTGTCGGCGCTCGATCCCAGGCGCGAGGAACTCCTCGTCGAACTGCTCGAGCGCCGCTTGCACTTCGGCGCGCTTGGCGTCGCGGTCGCCCGTGTAGTGAGCGAGCGTCGCTCCCTCGATGAAGGTCGTGAGGTAGGAGTAGAGATGAAACGTCTCGTCGGCGGTGCCGGAACGGCGATCGACGCCGGCGGTCAGCGCGGCCAGGTTCATCATGAGTTGGTGAGCGAGACTCACCAACTCGGCGCGCCCGGCGGCGATGTGCGGTTCCATGGTGGCGGCGATGATCGCGGGGAACAGGTTCCGCTCATACTCGGCGAACGTCTCGCGCCGATAGAGGCGGTTCTCGAGTCGTCGTCGAGCGCGGTGTTCGTCGCCGTGCAGATTGACGATCACATCGGCCATGATCACCTCGCCGGCGTCGTAGAGCGCCTGGCGCAGATCTTTCTGCCGGTAGGCGAGTCGCGCTTCCTCATAGCTCGTGATCGTGATGGTGTTCGGCTCGGTCGCGTCGGTCATCGGAGAGTCCCTTTCCGTCGGCAGGCGCCGCTCTCGCTGTCATGCATTGGTCACACCGAGCCCGAGGCCGCCGTCGAC
>JBBQLA010000185.1:0-5714 GCA_038327485.1 Acidimicrobiales bacterium | reverse complement strand
GATCCGGCGCGACGGCTGTCTGGTGATGCCCGGGCCGCTCTATCACAACGGCCCATTGGCCTGGACGTTGCTGACGCTGTTGGCCGGCGGCCACGTGGTCGTCCTCGGCCGGTTCGATCCCGTTGCCACGCTCGCCGCGATCGAGACGCATCGAGCCGACATGGTGTATCTGGTGCCGACGATGATGCGACGGATCTGGCGGCTCGCCGAGGCCGACCGCACCGGCTTCGACCTCTCATCGCTCGAGGCAGTGTGGCACCTGGCCGAGCCGTGTCCCGCCTGGCTGAAGGAAGCATGGATCGACTGGCTCGGACCGAAGCGCATCTGGGAGCTCTACGCCGGCACCGAGAACCAGGCATCCACGGTCATACGAGGCGACCAGTGGCTGGCGCACCGCGGCTCGGTCGGACGGGTGAGCGTCGGCGAGGTCAGTGTGCGAGACGAACACGGTGCGGTGCTGCCCGCCGGCGAGTTGGGCGAGGTGTACCTGCGCCGAGGCACCGACGAGCAGTCCGCCATCACCTACCGCTACGTCGGCGCTGAGGCCAAAGCCCTCGACGGCGGCTGGGAGTCACTCGGCGACATGGGCTGGATGGACGCCGACGGCTACCTCTATCTGGCCGACCGGGCCACCGACATGATCCTCTCGGGCGGCTCCAACATCTATCCGGCCGAGATCGAAGCGGCGCTGTGCCAACACCCGGGCGTGCTGGGCGCCGCAGTGATCGGTCTCCCCGACGACGACCGTGGCAACCGAGTGCACGCCATCGTGCAGGCAGAACCGGGAGCTCTGGACACCGACGAGCTGCGCAACTTCTGCGCCGAACGGCTGGTCAGCTACAAGGTGCCCCGCACCTTCGAGTTCACCGACGCCGAGCTTCGAGACGAGGCGGGCAAGGTTCGGCGGAGCCAACTGCGATCGGAGCGGCTGCCCTCCTGAGCCCGCTCGAAAGTTGACCGAGCGGTCAAGTACGCTCGCCACCATGTACGAATGGTCTGACGAACACCTCATGATCCAGGGCGCCATGCGCGACTTCGTGCAGAAGGAGATCAAGCCGCACCTCGAGGAGCTCGAGCACGGCGACCTCCCGCCGTACGAGATCCTGCGCAAGATGTACGCCACCTTCGGCATCGACGCCGCCAACCGCGCCAGCTTCGAACGCCGCCTCGCCCGCGAGGCCTCCGGCGACAGCACCAAGCCGGACAGCTCGTCGGACGAGTCGGCTGGTTCGGACCCCGCCTTCACCCTCATCCCGATCATCGAGCTGTGCCGGTACTGCCCCGGCATGGTCACCGCCATGGGCGTGTCGGTCGGATTGACCGCCGCAGCGATCATGGCCAAGGGCACCGAAGCACAGAAGCGCAAGTGGGCGCTTCCGCTGCTCACCCTCGAGAAGATCGGCTCGTGGGCCATCACCGAGCCCAACTCCGGGTCCGATGCCTTCGGCTCGATGCTGGCCACCGCCAAGCGTGACGGCGACGAGTTCATCCTCAACGGCTCCAAGACCTTCATCACCAACGGGCCGTATGCCGACACCATCGTGTTCATCTGCAAGCTCGACGAAGGCAACGAGCCCAAGGAACGCAAGGTGCTCAGTTTCGTGCTCGATTCGGGCACCCCCGGCCTGGTGCAGTCCAAGCCATTGCGAAAGATGGGCATGCACTCGTCACCCACGGGCGAACTGTTCCTCACCGACGTCCGTGTCGGCATCGACCGCCTGATCGGCGAGACGACCGACGTCGCCGCCGGCGGTCGCGAAGGCGCCAAGGCCACGTTCATGCAGGAGCGAGCCGGCGTAGCGGCCATGGCTCTCGGCATCATCGAGCAGTGCCTCGAGCTGTGCATCGACTATTCCAAGAACCGTGTGCAGTTCGGCCAGCCCATCGGCGAATTCCAGCTGATCCAGTTGAAGCTGGCGAAGATGGAGGTGGCTCGTATGAACTGCCAGAACCTGGTGTTCCGCACCATCGAGATGTCCAAGGCCAACAAGTCGATGACCTTGGCCGAAGCATCCGCCATGAAGCTGTACTCCGCCCAAATCGCCACCGAGTGCGCGCTGGAAGCGGTGCAGCTGTTCGGTGGCAACGGCTACATGGCTGAGTTCCAGGTCGAGCAGTTGGCGCGCGATGCCAAGGTGTTGCAGATCTACGCCGGCACCGACGAGATCCAGACCAGCCAGATCGCGCGCTCACTGTTGGCCGGTTGATCCGTACGCTGACGTCGTGACCCAAGCCGGCGCCCCACCCTCGACGACCGCGGTCCGACCCGCGCAGATCGCCGCGCCACCACGACGCGGTGGCAAACCGCGCGGGCTCACCGTCCGGATCTTCCGCACACCGGTGACGATCCACTGGACGTTCGCGCTGCTGCTGGTGGTCTTCACCTTCGCCGGGCGACGGCCGTTTCCCTACGGACTCACCTTCGGGTTGGTCGTCCTGGTGTCGATCCTCATCCACGAGGCCGGGCACGCCATCGCCTTCGCCAGCTACGGGCGATCGTCACGCATCGAGATCAACGCTCTGGCCGGTCTGACGATCACCCAAGCCGAGCCGCGGCTGCCCGACAGCCACGCCATCATCACCAGCCTGGCCGGACCCTTCGCGGGTGTGGCGGTCGGCCTGTTGGCGCTCTGGGGCGAACGGACCGGCATGGGAACCAACCACGAGATGACCCGAGTGCTGTTGTCGGACATCATCTTCGTGAACCTCGGCTGGGGGCTGCTGAACCTGATCCCCATGCTGCCGCTCGACGGCGGCCACGTGATGCAACGCATCAGCGACCGCATCGCACCCGACCGGTCCAACGTGGTGCCCTACGTGTTCTCCATCGCGGTGGCCGTCGGCCTGGCGGTGTGGGTGTTGACCGCGCTCGACGTGCCGCAGATCACCCTGACCAGCGTCGCCGTCTATCTGGTGTTGATCGTGAGCATGAACCTGGCGCTGTTGCGTCAGCATCGAGCCGATGACGACCTGAAACGCCGTCAAGCCAACGTGGCCTCCGCGTTGCAACGAATCACCGACGCCGATCCCTCGGCCGGGATCGCGCAGCTCGAATCGGTGCTGGCCTACGAGCGGTCAGCCGAGCTGTACGACCCGGCGGCCAATGCCCTCACGTGGGCGCTCGTGTGGCGAGGGAAGCAGGGCGACGCCGAGCGGGCCATGCAATACGGGGCGCTCATCACCGGCCGGGTCGAGATCTCGCTGGCACTGGCCGCCGCGTCGGCTCGGGCCGGTCGACCGCATGAGGCCATGGCCCTCCTGGCCCGCGGCTTCAGCATCGAGAACGTCGAACCGCCACCCTGGTACATCGACCGGGTGCTTCCGTCGACCGAAGCAGTGCGCAGCGCGGCGGCGTGGATCGACCAGATGGATCTGGGCGAACGGCACCAAGGCCTGTCTCGCCTGTCGTCGACGCTCGAGTCCGCCGGTCGCCGCAGTGACGCCGCCGAGGTGCGCTCGCTCATGATGAAGCCGGTCCAGCGAGTCTGACCGCCGCTGCCCTGACTGTTTCGGTCAGGGCAGGACTGCGGCGATCAGGGCGAAGTGGCACACGCCGGCGACGATCGTGAAGACGTGCCACACCTCGTGGTAGCCGAAGGTCTCGGCCCGCATGTTGAGCTTCCGGGCGCCAAGAATCCAGGCGCCGACTCCGTAGATGAGCCCGCCGACCAGCAACAATGCGGCGCGCCACGGACCGAGCTCGCCGAGCAACTTGGGCAGCGAGATGACCGCCGATGAACCCAACACGCCGTACAGCCACGAGCCCGACTTCCCCGGCCCGGCGGTCAGTCGCACGATCTTCATGATCATGCCCGCCACTGCGGTCACCCACACCGCCACCAGCATCGGGATGCCCCACGCCCGAGGCAACACCAGCAGGCAGATCGGCGTGTACGTGCCCGCGATCAAGGCGAAGATCATCGAGTGATCGAGCTTCCGCAAGATGCGCACCGCCCGCTCGGTGTGAGCCAAGCGGTGATACGACGCCGACGCTCCGAACAGTCCGGCCAACGACGCCGAGTACACCGCCACGGCGAATCGGGCCATCGTGGTGTGCGCGGCGCTCAGCAGGAACAGGCCCGCCGGCAGCGTGACGAAGAACGCTATGGCGTGAATTCGACCGCGCCACTCCGGCTTGAAGCCGTACGCGTCGGTCACGGGCGAGGCCGTCTCCGCCTGTCCAACTGCGCCCATCACGGACACATCATCGTCCAGCACTTCGCCCATCGTCTGTCGCCCCCTCGTTCGGCCGACTCCACTCCCCGCTGACTGGAATCCCCCGCGGCCGCCCGAACAGTCGTAACACTCCCGGGCGACGGAGGGAAGAGAGGATTCTGCTCAGTGCCCGTAGTCCAACCAGGTGCCCGACAGCTTGACCTGTCCCACTCCGGGCTTGCTCCAGTCACACACACCGTCGGGGAACACGGCCGCGAGTCGCTTCCCCTGGTCGCCGCTGAGCGCAACTCCGTACGAGGAAGCATCGACAGGAACCAGCTGACACTTGACGATGTCGTTCTTCAGCGACTCGCCAGCGGCCCGTCGTGGGTCGCCATGGACGGGGTACGCCTTGGTGCAGGCGTTGTCGGTGTCGTAGACGTCGTCGGACGCCAGCTTCTGCCCATCCGGCGTGACGCAGTTGTCGGTGAGGTCCTTTGGCCGTGTGTCTGCCAGCAGCGCCTGCCACCCCGCGTCGGTCGTGGGTGCGGCCGTCGCCTTGGACTTCGCCTTGTCGAGGTTGTCGAGCCAGTGGTCGAGCTGCTGCACCATCTCGAGGATCGGAAGGGTGCCGCCGTCGATGAGCTGGGTGATACCGGTACCCGGACGGGTGTACAGCACCTCGTTGGTCGGGCGCTTCCCGTCGGCCGACATGCGATCGCGAATGGTGAAGGCGCGGAATCGATCGTGGATGTCCTGGCCGAGGTCGGTGTACGGGTTGGCATGGATGACCGGGATGCGCAGGATGCCACCGTCACCCTCGAGCACGCGACCCTTGGCGTAGCTCGCTTCGACCGCATCTTTGGGCGCCACCTCCCGAGCCGCGACGATGGTGCCGTCGATGTCGTAGCCACCGACCTTCTCGTTGAGGTCGAGGAACTGGTCGACGGTGATGGTGCCGGCCTTCAGCGCCTCCAACCCGTACTGCACGCCCACGTTGTCGAGAGGTCGAGCGGCGTTGCCGGTCTTGGGATCCTTGGGGAAGAGGTTCGCCGAGGAGTCTTGCAGGGTGCACCGGGCGCCGTCGGGATTGGTGGTGGCGTCGTAGCGATCGGCCACGGGGACGAGCGCCGCGCAGCCCTTGGTCGGGTTGACCGCGTCGACGAACGTCGAACGCCACAGTCTGCAGAACCCCAGCGAACCGTGGCCCTGCACCGCCAGCCTCTGGGCGTCGCTGAACGTCGAACCCACCGGGGTCGACCAGTAGTTGGCCAACAGCCCGCAGTCGGTGACACCGGCAGAGATGCTCACGGCGTCGGGGAAGGGCAGCGTCGGGTTGAGCGCGTCGAGCAGGCCCGGGTAGTTCTGCGCGATCAGGTGCTGCTGGATCGAGCCGCCCGAGCCGCCCTCACCGATGGTGTGCATCGGCACGCCGTAGGTCTCGATGAAGTGCTCCTTCACCATCATCGTGACCTCGGCCGACAGCACGTCGTTGCAGGCGGTCTGGAACACGTTGAGCGTGGAGGTCACATCCGCGTAACCCGCGGCGAGCGTCGACG
>JBBQLA010000184.1:0-5722 GCA_038327485.1 Acidimicrobiales bacterium | reverse complement strand
ACGGGAGGGGATCAAGATCGTCTTCCGGAGGGGACCTCACCGGTTCGTGGGTGACGGCCGCGTGACGGGGATCGAGACGATCGCTGTCGCGTCGGTGTTCGACTCGGAGGGTCGGTTCGCCCCGGAGTTCGTGGACGGCACCGAGGAAATCCTCGACGCGGACTCGATCATCCTCGCCGTCGGGCAACAAGCCGACCTCGACTTTCTCGGTGACCTCGCCGTCGAGAGATCCCGGGGCGGCGGGGCCCAGATCGACAGCACCACGATGCGAACCAGTCACCCGAAGATCTGGGCGGGTGGCGACGTGGCACGGGGTCCCCGAAACCTGATCGACGCGGTGGCTGATGGGCAGGCAGCTGCCGTCTCGATCCACGCGACGCTCACGGGCACCCCGGCCCGCTCCGACGCCGTACACATCGAGCTGAGCCGGCGGCCTGGATATCGCCGCCTGGCGACCGGCTACGACGCCATCTCACGGGTCGATGTTCCATCGGTTCCCCAGGAACGACGCATCGGGTTCGCCTCGGTCGAGGTCGGCTACGACGCCGATGACGCCCGCCGCGAGTCCCTGCGATGCCTCCGCTGCTTCGACAACGTCATGCTCGAGCCGGAGCTCTGCATCCTCTGCGGCCTCTGTGTCGATGTGTGCCCGACCAACTGCATCACCATCGGTCGGGCCGACCTGCTCGGGTTGGGCGAAGCGTCGCAGTCGGTCCTCCTCCTCGAGGAGGACGAGTGCATCAGATGTGGATTGTGCGTCAACCGGTGCCCACCGGGGGCCCTGTCGATGGCGTTCGCCCAGGAGGTCGGCCATGGTTGACATCATTGATTCGGCCGCGGCCGATCCACCCGACGACGTCGTGCGCGATGCGCTCGAGCCGGCGGACTCCTATCCCCACCGCGACGGTCTGGTGGCCAGGGTCGAGCGGAGCGACCCGTGGCGCTCGGTGTTCCGTCATCCCCGCCTCGACACCCCACGCGGGCGCGCGCTGCAGGGGTTCTCGAACTTCTTCATGCACCTCTACCCGGTCAAGATCCCCAAGCGCGTCCTGCGGATGCGCTACTCGTTCCGGCTGGGGTTCATCGCCGCATTCCTCTTCGCGATTCTGGCGGCCACCGGACTCGTTCTGATGTTCTTCTATACCCCCGCTGTCGGGTCGGCCTATGGCGATATGCAGCGGCTGCGGACGGGCGTGGGCTTCGGGCAGCTCGTTCGCAACGCGCACCGGTGGTCGGCGCACCTCATGGTGCTGGTCATGTTCCTGCACCTCGTCAGGGTGTTCTACGCGGGGGCCTACAAGAAACCGCGCGAGTTCAACTGGGTGATCGGCGTCATCTTGTTGTTCCTGACGCTCGGGCTGTCCTTCACGGGCTACCTGTTGCCGTGGGACCAGTTGGCGTACTGGGCGGTCACGGTCGGGACGAACCTCGTGCACTACATGCCGGTCGTCGGCAACCAGGCCCAGAGCCTGCTGATCGGTGGCGACCAGATCGGGCAGAGCACACTGCTGCGGTTCTACGTGTTGCACGTGGCGATCCTGCCGATGGGGGTCGTGCTGGCCCTCTCCATCCACATCTGGAGGGTTCGCAAAGACGGCTTCGCGGTGAAGCGGTCGTCGGTCGGGGCGTTCGCGGAGGAAGCGAACGACACGGCTCCGGAGATCCCGGCCCATGCTCCGGCCAACGCCCCAGCCGCCCTCTACGGACGACGGACGCGGGTCCTCGGAGTGGTGGACCGTGAGTCGGTCACCGCCGAGGAACGTTCGGTCGACGACACCGTGTTCACTTGGCCCCATCTCGTCGTACGCCATGTCGTGGTGGGCCTGAGCACCGCCGCGGTCGTCCTCGGTCTGAGCGTGTTCTTCGCGGCGCCCCTTCGCGGGCTGGCCAACCCGAACCTCACACCGGAGCCGGCCAAGGCGCCTTGGTATTTCGCGGGATTGCAGGAGCTGCTCAGTCACTTCGATCCGGTCATCGCCGGGATTCTCATTCCGACTGCGGCTGCACTCACGCTCCTGTTGCTCCCGTACATCGACCGCAACCCCGAGACAAGGGCGTCCAAGCGCAAGGTGGCAATCGTCATCTTCACCCTTCTGCTGGTGATCGCGGTCGTGTTGACGGTGATCGGCACGTTCTTCCGTGGGCCCGGGTGGGAGTTCATCGCTCCCTGGACCCACTCGTACATCGAGTTCTGAGGAGACACGGCATGGCATTGAATCGACGGGAACTGCTCCGCAGTGGATGGAAGGTCGGTGGCGCGTTGCTCGGTGTCGCAGCCGGGTGGACGGTGTTCGAGTCGCTCCGACCACTCGGCGCCGACTCCTCGGCGGGCACGCTCAAGCTGGGGAAGACGACTTCGTTCTCGGAGGGGACCTCGACCTACGTTCCGGAGGGTCGCCTCTTCGTGACCAACGCCGGCGGCCAGATCTTCGCGTTGTCCCAGAAGTGCCCACACCTTGGTTGTCGGGTGCCGTTCTGCGACTCCTCGGGCCGCTTCGAATGCGGCTGCCACGGCTCGATCTTCGATCTTGGAGGGGAGTGGATCGAAGGGCCGGCTCCCCGGGGAATGGACCGCTACGCGGTCTCGACCGTGGGCGACTCGCTCGTCGCTGACCTGTCCCAGGTGGTCGATGGTCCCGACCACGGCGCCAATCAGTTCTTCACCCCGCCCTCCGGGCCGAGTTGCATCACGAGGAACTGACCATGCCACGCGAACGCCCGACCCCGCCCCCGTTCGAGCCGGAATGGCTGGACCGAAGCCTCGACCGCTATCTGATCATCGGTCTGGTGGCGATGGCTCTGTTGATCGGCGGGTTCGTCGCGTACCGCGTTCGTGAGCCGGGACTCCGCTCCGATGCCGCGGCTGCGCAGGAGACCACCTACCGCGCGGTCGGGGGCGACCTGTTCTCGAACAACTGCGCGTCATGTCATGGCAAGCAGGGCACCGGCGGCAGCGCACCCACACTGAACTCGTCGGAGTTCCTGAAGGGCACGAGCAACGTCGAGATGGAGAACCTCATGTCGATCGGGATCCCCGGCTCCGACATGCCCGCGTGGGGCCTCGACCACGGCGGAGCGCTCACCGACGAACAGCTTCGCCAGATCTCGACCTATCTCCGCTCGCTCGAGTCGCATGCACCGAGCATCCCTGGCTGGCGAACCGGAACCAAGGCACCCTGAGGCTTGGGGACTGCTTCTGCAAGTTGGCAGTGACTCGGTGGACGAGGTGTTGTTGATCGAGGGAGCGAGTCGAGGTGCGAGGTGGACCGCCGGAGCGGACGGTCGATCAGGTCAGAGGGGCCGGTAAGTGATTTGGAGTTCCTTGATGCCGTTGATGAGGTTGGAGTGGAGTCGGCGGGGTGGTGCGGCGAGTGCGATGTCATCGATGGCGGCGAGGAGTTCCTCGAGGATCACGTTGAGGGAGAGCCGGGCCAGGTTGGCTCCGAGGCAGAAGTGCTCGCCGATTCCGAAGGACAGCTGGGGGTTCGGGGTGCGGGTGATGTCGAACGTGTGGGGGTCTGCGATGACCGACGGGTCGCGGTTGGAGGCGGCGTACCACATGATGACCTTGTCGCCCGCAGCGATCGGCTGGTTGCCGATCTCGGTGTCCGCGGTGGCGGTGCGTCGGAAGTGGTGGATGGGTGGTTGCCAGCGGAGGATTTCTTCGACGGCTCCACCGATGAGCGAGGCGTCGTCGCGGAGTTGCTGCAGCTGGTCGGGGTGGTCGAGCAGTGTGATGAGGCCGTGGGAAGTGGCGGTGCGAGTGGTCTCGTTGCCGGCGACGATGAGGAAGATGAAGAACAGGCAGAACTCGAGGTCGGTGAGGGCACGGCCATCGACCTCAGCTGCGAGGAGCGCGCTGGTGAGATTGTCAGATCCGCTGCCGCGTGATCGCTCGGCCATCTCGGTCGCGTAGGCGAAGATCTCGGCGCTGGCGACCATCGAGGTCTCGGGAGTCGGCGCGATCTCTGGGTCCTGGTCGTCGATCAGGGCGTGGCTGAGTTCGTAGAGGTGTTGGCGGTCGGACTCGGGGACGCCCATGAGCTCACTGATCGACCACATCGGGATCCGGGCGGCCACGTCGGGAACGAAGTCGCACGCGGTGCGGTCTCGGAGTTCGCTGGCGACTCGCTGGGCCTCGGCGCGAAGGGCGGGCCCGATCTGGTTGATCATCTTTGGGGTGAACGCTCTCGAGACGAGCGTGCGGAAGGTGCGGTGGTCGGGCGGGTCCATTCCGATGATGACCATGCGGAGCTGTTCGAGGACATCGGGCGCGGGGTCGAGGCGGAGCGGCCCACCGATCCAGCTGGAGAACGTGTCTGGAGCGGTCGAGACGCGTCGCACATCGTCGTGTCGGGTGAGCGCCCAGAATCCAGGACCGTCCGGCTCGTCGTGCCAGTGCACGGGGTCGTCACGGCGGAGGCGGTTGAGCCAATGGTGCGGTGCTGCGTGTTCCCATACCGATGCGTTGGTCAGGTCGATCTCATCGAGTGGCCCCTCGAAGATGTCGTTGTCATCCATTGGTTGGCTCCAGTTCGGGGTCGGATTCCACGTAGCGGCGGAAGCTCGCGAGTGTGCGACGGATGAAGATCGCCATGAACGGCTTGAATACGCGCATGGTGTGGCGGCCGGCGCCTGATGGGGTCATTGCCATGACCCAGTCGACGCGGCAGCGGCCGTCGCCGAGGTCGGCGACTTGGTAGTCCTCGGCGAAGGCGTCAGCCCCAGGTTTGGACATTTCGTTGAATCGAAACGCCATACGCCGGCCGGGTTCCCAGGCGAGGAACTCCTCGAATCCCGACAGTCCGCCCCGCATGTGAACGGTTCTCGTCGAGCCGACCTCGAGCGGAAACGGCGACGTCCACTCGACGCCCGTGATCGCGAACACCCAACGGGTCCAGGAGGTCGCGTCGATGAACACGGCGAACACCTTGTCGGGCGTGGCTGCGATCGTCTCGCTCGCGGTGAATCGGAATGGCGCCGTCTCGAGATAGTCGAGGTCGACCTTCTCGCAGGGAACAGTCACGTTCGGGTCCTTTCGCGTGATTGGCCTGACGGCTCGGCCAGCAGCGCTGGGACGATGTAGTTCTCGACCGAGAAGCGTTCCTCGTCGGGGTCCTCGGCAGGAATTGCGAGCAGCGAAACGATGCTGCGCAGCAACCATCGACCCTGCCGCTGAGTGTGTTCTGAGCCTCGCGGAACGCTCTCGAGGCCGTCGGTGAACCCGGCGGTGAGGGCGGCGAGCACCTCCGAGTCGCGGCTGAGCGCGATGGGAACAGCCATGTTCTCCGGTGTGAACCAGACGGCGAGCATCGGATCGTCGCGGACGGAACGGATGCCAGAGAGGATTCGCTCGGTGAGAATGAGCGGAGCGGGTCCGATGGCGGGGGTGGCATCAGCCATGCGCTCGGCGATCCGGAGGGCCGCCCGGTTCACGTACGCGATGTGCAGCATGGTGCGGTTGTCGAAGTACCGGTAGAGCGTCGCCCGGGAGCACCCGGCGTACCGACAGATGTCGACCATCGTGGCCTTCGCGACGCCGAGGTCGGCGAACGCCCGGCCGGCCGCGTCGAGGATCTCGTCCACGGCCACCTCGCCATTCGGGTGACGACCCCAATCACTATGAGACATATATCCAAGTCTGCCTCATAAGCTCGCCCGCAGCAACGGCACCGCCCACACCGCCAGCTCGCACCCCGAACACGCGATATCGGCGATCACC
>JBBQLA010000183.1:0-5730 GCA_038327485.1 Acidimicrobiales bacterium | reverse complement strand
AGACGATCGGCCTCGACGACACTGTGGCCCGCGTCGAACAGTCGGTGCGGCGCTCCGGGCACAGTCGCGTCCTGGTCCGAGGCGAACGAGTGGGAAGCATCCTCGGGTTCGTGCACGCGAAGAGCCTGCTGGCGCTGCCGTCGGGTCTTCGCGACGAACGACTCCCACGGGACCTGCTGCGCCTGACCTTCTCCGTGCCGCCCACCCAGGAACTCGGCGACGTGTTGGTCCGCATGCGGGCAACGCGACGACATCTGGCTGTGGTGATCGACGAAGATCGCAACATGATCGGGCTGGTGACCCTCGAGGACGTGTTGGAGTCGATCGTCGGTGACATCGTCGACGAGACCGATCGCTGATGATCGAGGCACTCGCCTCCGTTCTCGGCCTCGAGTGGGGTGTCGATGTCGAGGTGGCCGAACTGGAGCGACTGAGTGGTGGAGCGTCACGTGAGACGTGGGGGTTCGTCGCAGCGGCCGGCGGAACGAGACACGAGCTGGTCGTGCAACGCGAACGTCCCGGCGGGATCCAGACGGGAGGTGGCATGGCTGCAGAGGCCACGCTGCTGACGCTCGCCCGCGATCGCGGGGTCCCAACGCCGGAGGTCGTGATGTCGGGCGATGACACCGACGGTCTGGGCGCGGCCTTCGTCGTCACGAGGCGGCTGGCGGGGGAGACCATCCCTCGCAAACTGCTGCGCGATCCGACCTTCGACACGACGCGTCCGGGTTTGGCTCGCCAGGCCGGCCGAGCGCTCGGACGGGTGCACTCGATCGACGTCGCCGCGGTCGGCGAGTACCTCGAAGACCTCGAGCAGCTCGGCCGATTCACCGAGCTGCTCGACGAGATCGGCGAGCCCCATCCCGCCTTCGAGCTGGGACTTCGATGGCTGGCTCAACGTCCGATCGGACGAACCCGCACCACCGTCGTTCACGGCGATTTCCGAACCGGCAACCTGCTGGTCGACCCGATGCTCGGATTGGTCGGCGTACTCGATTGGGACCTGGCGCACCTGGGTGATCCGGTCGAAGACCTCGGCTGGTTCTGCTGACGTTCCTGGCGGTTCGGGTCGCCGCATCGGGCCGGCGGGTTCGGACCGCTCGACGAGCTGCTCGCCGGCTACACCGAGGTGACCGGCATCGACGTCGACCCCGACGCGGTCAGGTGGTGGGAGGCCATGGGCACGCTCAAGTGGGGGGTCATGTGCGTCATCCAGGCCACGGCCCATTGGAGTGGCTTGTCGCGCTCGGTCGAGCTGGCCGCCATCGGCCGGCGGGTAGCCGAAACCGAGTGGGACCTTCTGGAGCTGATTGCGTGAGCGATGCTCCCCTCGACCCACCCTATGACCGGCCCGATGCCGCCGAGCTCGTCGCGGCGGTGCGCGAGTTCCTCGAAACCGACGTCATGGCCGCCACCGACGGCCGAGTGCGTTTCCACGCCCGCGTCGCCGCCAACGCACTGGCACTGGTCGAACGGGAGCTGGCGCTGTCGGCCGACGCTGCGGTTACGCACCGCCATCGGCTCGACGCCCTCGGAGTCGCCGACGATCACGAGTTGGGCGCAGCGATTCGGTCAGGCGCGATGGACGAGCGCTGGGACGAAGTCGTCGCCGCGGTGCGGGCGTCGGTCATCGACAAGCTGGCCGTCGCCCATCCCGGTTACACCGAACCCGACGTGTAGCCGAGTGAGATCCGGGCGAGCAGCTCAGGCGCCGATGGCGTGATACCCGCCGTCGACGTGGATGATCTCGCCGGTGGTCTGGGGGAACCAGTCCGACAGCAGCGCCACGGTCGATCGGGCGATGCCGGCGGTGTCGTCGACGTCCCAACCCAGAGGAGCGCGGTCGGACCAGGCGTTCTCGAACGCCGCGAACCCGGGGATCGACTTGGCCGCCATGGTTCGGGCCGGCCCGGCTGCGATGAGGTTCACCCGGATCTGCTGTGATCCGAGCTCTCGCGCCAGGTAGCGGGTCAGCGACTCGAGGCCGGCCTTGGCCACGCCCATCCAGTTGTAGGCGGGCCAGGCCACCGCGGCGTCGAAGTCGAGGCCGACGATCGACCCGCCCGCCGTCATGAGCGGGGCGAGGGACTGGGCCAGCGCTTTGAGCGAATAGGTCGAGATGTGGATGGCGGTGGCGACATCGGCCCATTCGGCGCCCATGAAGTCGTCGCCCAGGCACGGCGCGGGGGCGAATCCGATGGCGTGGAGCACTCCGTCGACGCGATCCCAGTGGTTGCCGACCGCGTCTCGCAACGACTCGACATGGCTGGGGTCGGTGGCATCGAACTCGGCGGTGGGTGCACCCAGCTTGCGGGCCATTCGCTCGGTCAGGCTCATGCCGCGACCGGCGCCGGTGAGCAGGATCTCGGCGCCCTCGTCGATGGCCAGTCGGGCCACACCGAACGCCAACGAGGCGTCGGTGAGAACTCCGGAGATGACCAGTCGCTTGCCGTCGAGGATGCCCATCCCCTCGACCGTACGCGACGCCTGGGCTGGACTCATGTTACCGACGGGTAGCTACAGTGAGCCGATGCAGATCGGTGTGTTGGGAGCGACGGGTCCGGCGGGAAGCGGCTTGGCGGTACGCCTTGCGGCGTCGGGCTTCGACGTGGTGATCGGGTCACGTTCGAAGTACCGGGCCATGGAGGTCCGCGACAAGCTGGTGTCGAAGTGGGAGGAGCACAACCTTCCCATCAGCGCCGGCGACAACGCCGACGCGGCGCACGCCGACCTCGTCGTGGTGGCCACCCCGTGGGACGCCGCAGCGGCCACCGTGTCCGCCGTCGAGGAGCACCTGCGAGGCAAGGTCGTCATCTCCATGGCCAATGCGCTCACCCGTGTCGGCCATGAGTTCCAGCCGCTCATCCCGCCCCGCGGTTCGGTGGCCGCCAGCGTGCAGGCCGCCATCCCCAAGTCACTCATCTCGGCCGCCATGCACCACGTGCCGGCCAAGGAGTTGGGTGACATCCGCCATCCCGTCGAGAGTGACGTGCTGGTGTGTTCGGATCACCCTTCGGCGACGGCCACGACGCTCGACATCGTGTCGAGGATGCCGGACCTGCGGGCCATCGACGCCGGCGAGCTGTCCAACGCGGCGCCGATCGAAGCATTCGCTGCGGTGCTGCTGCAGGTCAACATGAAGTACAAGACCCGGGTCGCCATCCGCTTCACCGGGCTCGACGGCATCATCTGAGACGACGGTCACGTCGACCAGACCTGACAACTCCGACCGATAGTTTGATGTCGATGCGCCTTTACGACACCGCCCGGGGCGAGATCGTCCCCTTCGAGGTGGGCCCGCTGGTCACCATGTACACCTGCGGCATCACGCCGTACGACTCGACCCATCTCGGTCACGCCGCGGTGTATCTGGGCTACGACGTGTTGCAGCGTCGACTTCGCGACCTCGGCCACGACACCCGGTGCGTGCGCAACGTCACCGACGTCGACGATTCCATCCTGGGTAAGGCTCGCGAGATCGGCGTGCACTACCTCGATCTGGCGGCAGCGGAGATGGCTCGTTTCGACAACGACATGGCCACGCTCGGCACCATTCCCGCCTGGTCCGAGCCTCGCGCCACCAGCGCCATCGCCGACATCCGCGGCTTCATCGGGATGGTGCTCGACGAGGGCTACGCCTACCAGTCCGGTGGCGCGGTGTACTTCGAGGTCGCCAAGTTCCCCAAGTTCGGTTCCATCTCGGGCTACTCGCGCGATCAGATGTTGGAGTTCGCCGCCGAGCGTGGGGGCAATGTCGAAGATCCCCACAAGCGAGACCCGCTCGACTTCGTGTTGTGGCAGCCGTCCGAGCCCGACGAGCCGGCCTGGGAGTCGTTGTGGGGACCGGGTCGTCCGGGTTGGCACATCGAGTGCTCGGCCTTGTGTCTGCGTGAACTCGGTGAGACCATCGACCTCCACGGGGGCGGAGCCGATCTGATCTTCCCGCACCACGAGTGCGAGGCCGCGCAGTCAGAGGCCGCAACCGGCCAGCCACTGGTTCGTCACTGGATGCACCAGGCCATGGTCCGCATGGACGGCGAGAAGATGTCCAAGTCGTTGGGCAACCTGGTCTTCGTTTCCGACCTGGTGAAGGAGTGGGATCCCCGCGCGATCCGCGTCGCCGTGGTCGGCCATCACTACCGCGAGTCGTGGGAGTGGGACCCGACGCTCATGGTCACCAACCAGGAGCGGATCGCTCGGTGGATCGCCTCGGGCGCTGGCTCCGGCGCGCTCGACCAGGTCCGCGCCGCGCTCGACGAGGACCTGGACACACCTGCTGCCATCGTGGCGATCGATCACGCGGCCGCGTCGGGCCTACCGGTGAGCGAAGCCGCACTGTTGCTCGGTGTCGACACCTCACTGCCGCTGGTCGGCACGAGCGTCTGAGCTCGATCGCGCTCCGTCGGGGTGGGCTGCACGCAGTCGTCATCGGCCATTCATCAAGACTTTCGATTCAACCGCGCACATGGGTCCGCTCCGCGAGGCACAATGTCAGTGAACTTTTGTTGGCGAGCGTTGATCGGCAAGAAATCGGAAGGGAGGTCGGATCGATGGCGAAGCGTGATGCGGGAAGTTTGCAGCTCGTGGCTCGAGCTGTCCTGGGTCCGGTCTTCCGGTTCGCTTGGCGCATCCGCACCGAGGGCATGCACCACATCCCCGCGACCGGTGGCGCTCTGATCGCACCGAACCACACATCGGTCCTCGACAGTTTCTTCGTGCCGCTCGTGCTGCCCCGCCGAATCACCTACGTGGGCAAGGCCGAGTACATGGACGACTGGAAGACCAAGGTGCTCTTCCCGGCCATGGGCATGATCCCGATCGACCGGTCCGGCGGCGACGCTTCCGCCGCTGCGCTCAAGGCTGCGGCCGGCGTGCTCGAAAGCGGCGAGCTGTTCGGCATCTACCCCGAGGGCACCCGGTCACGCTCGGGTGATCTCCACAAGGGTCATACCGGCGTCGCCCGCCTGGCGTTGCGCACCGGGTGTCCCATCATCCCGGTCGGCCTCGTGGGCGCCCGGTCGATCCAGCCCCCCGATGCCAAGTTCCCCAAGCCGTTCATGGTGTTGCTGATCCTATTCGGCGAGCCGATCGACGTGAGCCGCTACTCCGAACGAGCCAACGACCGGCTGGTGTTGCGGCAGGTCACCGACGAGGTGATGTACAGCATCCGAGACCTGTCGGGACAGACCTATCACGACAGCTACGCCACCAAGCAGCACGAGTCGATCCCGACCGAGACTGCGCACGTCGGCCCCCGTCCCAAGGTCGAAGCACCAGTGGCGCCCGAGACGATGCCGAGCATCGAGGACGTGATCGAGAGCGCCATCGCCAACGCCGGGACGGACCGCCCCAAGTCGTCCTCGTCGGTGCTGCAGGCCAAGCCGCTCGTCGACCTCAACTTCTGACCGGCAGCGACAGCCACCCGCGTCTATCGGTTCCGGGGCGCTCGGTGGGCGCCGGTAGTCTCGCCACCCATGGCTGACATCACGATCACGCTGCCCGACGGTTCCGAGCGATCACTCCCGTCCGGCTCCACCGGCGCTGATCTGGCCGCCTCGATCGGCCCCGGCCTGGCCAAGGCCGCGCTCGTCGTGGTCGCCGACGAGCAGCCTGCGGACCTGACCGCGCCGCTGGCAGACGGGACGTCGGTGCGCTTCCTCACCTCGAAGGACGCCGAGGTGCTCGAACACCTGCGCCACTCGACCTCGCACGTGCTGGCCCAAGCAGTCC
>JBBQLA010000182.1:0-5732 GCA_038327485.1 Acidimicrobiales bacterium | reverse complement strand
CCGAGCACCTGGCTTCAGCGCCCGTCGCACGCCGGCCAGCACGGCGATGTCGCTGCCGATCGGGTCGGACCCGCCGAGACCCATGCCGCCTTGGCACAGTGAGATCGCCGCATCGAACTCGTCGTGGAAGGGGAGCCGGCGGGCATCGCAGCGTTGGAAGGTGGCGCCGGGTGGAGCATGCTCGACCGCCAGCTCAATGAACCGCTCGGCGATGTCGACGCCGACGACCTCGATGCCGAGACGAGCCAGTTCGTGGGAGTGCCGTCCCGGCCCGCACCCGACGTCGAGCACCCGCATACCCGGCTCGAGCGCCAGTGCGTCGGTCAGGAACGTCACCTCCTGCACCGTGCCCTTGGTGAACGAGTACCGCAGGTACGCACCGCCGAGATGATCGGCCAGATCCTCCCAGTGCTCCCGCTCGCTCATACCTGCGACCTTACGAAGTCGGTCCGAGCACGACCAATGATGTCGTGACGGGCCCGACTTCGACCGGTGTCGCGAGCCACTGTCACAGCCTGATGTCAGGCTTGAGCCATGAGATACGACGCCGTGGGCGCCGTATCGCGCTCGGCGGCCTCCCGATACGGAGTCTTCACACGCAAGCAGGCCGCCTCCTTGGGACTCGATCACCGCGCCATTGCCAAGCTGGTGGCGTCGTCCACCGTCCACGAGTGTCGCCCCGGAGTGCTCGCTTTCGCTGCCGTCTCGCAGTCCTGGGAGCAGGATCTCGCCGCGGCCCAAGCGGCCGGCGGAGGTCACGGCACGGTGTCGTTGCGCAGCGCGGCGCGGCTCTTTCGACTCGATGGATTCGCTGAGGACCCGGCGCTGGACCTCTGTTCGACTCGACGACTGAGGGTGCCCGGCGCATCCACTCATTTCGTCCGCGAGCTCCTCGCGGCCGACATCGTCGAGATCGGGCCGTTCCGCGCCACCGGGCTCGCCCGAACGCTGTGCGACCTCGGCAGCGTGGTGTCGAACGACCGGCTCGAGCGCGCACTCGACTCGGCCCGCCGGATGGACGTGAACCTGCGGTGGGTCCGCGAGACCGCCGAGATGCTCGGGGCGGATTCGTCGCCCGCCCGGATCTCGCCATCCCGTCGTTGCAGTTCGCGATCGAAGGCCACGGCCGCGAGTTCCACTTCGGCCGGTCAGCGGAACGGCGGGACGAGGATCGCGATCACCGCCTCGCCGTCATCGGGTGCGACGTCATGTACCTCGGCAACCAGTCCACCCGCCGACCCGCCGGCACGCTCGAACTCGTGGTGGCGGCTGTGGATGCGCGACGGGCGCTGCTCAACAGTGGAGGTCGGGCCTGAGACGACCGGAAGTGCCGTGTGGGGCCCGACTTCGGCGGGGCGGGTCAGGCCTTGGCGTCGGCCCAGTTGGCACCGAAGGCGAGGTTCGTCTCGAGCGGCACCCTCATGGCGAAGGCATCGCCCATCACCTGAGGCACCAGCTCACCGGCCGCCTCGTGCTCCTCGGGCGGCACCTCGAGAATGACCTCGTCGTGCACCTGGAGCACGATGCGTGACGACATCGATCGCTCCGTCAGCGCCTTGTCGAGGTCGACCAGCGCCACCTTGAAGATGTCGGCCGCCAAGCCTTGAATCCCAGCGTTCATGGCTTGGCGCTCCCCCGCTTGTTTGATGCGGAAGTTCGGCGAGCTCAGCTCGGGGATCTGCCGGCGCCGACCGAACAACGTCTCGGTGTAGCCGCGTTCGCGGGCCTCGGCCACCGTGCGCTCCATGTACGAACGCACCGCCGGGAAGGCGATGAAGTACGCGTCGAGGATCTGTTGGGCCTCACCAGTGGGGATGTTGAGTCGCTGGCCGAGACCGTAGGCCTCCATGCCGTACGCCAAGCCGTAGCTGACCATCTTGGCCTTCGAGCGAAACTCGGTCGTCACGTCCTCGGACGCCACGTTGAAGATGCGGGCGGCCGTCTGATTGTGAATGTCGGCGCCGGTGGTGAAGGCCTCGATCAGCCCCGGGTCCTCGGCCAGATGAGCGATGCAGCGCAGCTCGATCTGGTTGTAGTCGGCCACCAGGAACTCGGTGCCCGCCGCCGGGACGAACGCCTTGCGGAACTGCCGGCCACCCTCGGACCGCACCGGGATGTTGTGCAGGTTCGGAGCATCGGAGCTGAGCCGCCCGGTGCGAGCCACTGTCTGGTTGAAGGTGGCGTGGATTCGACCATCGGGCGCCACCTCGGCCAACAACCCCTCGCCGTAGGTCGAGCGCAGCTTCTCGACCTCGCGATACGACAGCAGGTGCTCGATGATCGGATGTTCGCCCACGAGCTTCTCGAGTGACGCGGCGTCGGTCGAGAAACCGGTCTTGGTCTTCTTCTGCGGCACGAGCCCCAGCCGGTCGAACAGCACCTCACGCATCTGCTTGGTGGAGTTGACGTTGAACTGCTCGCCGGCGTCTTCCCAGATGACCGCTTCGAGCCGGCGAACCTCGGCGGTGAGGTGCTCATTGAGGCGGCGCAGCTCGTCGATGTCCACGCCGACGCCCACGTGCTCCATGTCGGCCAACACCGCGACCAGCGGCACTTCGACGACCGAGTTGAGCGTGGTGAGGCCTTGGAGCTCCAGAGCCGCGACGAGCCGCTCGCCCAGGATCGCCGTGCCCAGCGCCTGGCGGGCCACGTGTGCCGGGATACCGCCTGTCTCTGCCCCCGGATCGGACCCGAAGTCGAGCTGCCCGGCTGGCGCCACGTCGTCGGACGCAGCGAGCTCGGCGTCGCAGTACCGGGCGAGCAGGTCGCCCAGGTCGTAGCGGGGGTCGGCCGGATCCAACAGATAGGCGGCGATCTTTGTGTCGAACGCCAACGTCGGCACGAGACCCTCGGGTGCCGCATCGGCGATGGCCCTCAGGATCGCCTTGGCGTCATGGGCCCAGACGGCGTGCTGCGCCAGCGGCTCCAGGATCGATGACACCGCGTCGGCACCGATCCACGCCACCGCACCCGACCCAGCATCGGTGACCACGGCCAACCCGTCGAGCGAGGTGATTCGTCCGACGTGGACCAGCTGTGCCGCCACCACCAACGGTTGCTCGATGGGGATCGATTCGATCAACGCCCGAGCGGCGGCGCCGTCGAGTTCGGTGACCTCGGCTTCGAGGACGTCGAAGGTCGACTCGGCCACGGTACCGATCCGGTCACCGAACGCCGCCGCCACTCGACTGGCCAAGGGTCCGAACTCGAGGAACCCCATGAGCTTGTTGAACTCGTCGGTGTCGACGACACCCTGCACCAGATCGGCGGGGCCGACGTCGAGGGGTACGTCGCGGACGAGCGGCATCATCTCGGCGTTGATGCGGGCGAGGTCCTCGTTGGTGGCGAGATTCTCTCGCAGCTTGGGTGTCTGGTCATCGAGGTGGGCGTAGATGCCGTCGAGGTCGCCGTAGGCGTTGACCAGCTTGGCCGCGGTCTTTTCTCCCACGCCGGGCACACCGGGCAGGTTGTCGCTGGCGTCACCCCGCAGCGACGCGTAGGTCACGTACTGATCGGGCCGAACGCCGGTGCGTTCGAAGATGCCGGCCTCGTCGTACATCGCGTAGTCGCTCACGCCGCGCTTGTTGTAGAGCACGACGATGTTGGGGTCGCTGACCAGCTGATAGCTGTCGCGGTCGCCAGTCACGATGATCGTGCGGATGCCCGCGGCGTCGGCCTGGGTGGCGAGCGTGGCGATGACGTCGTCGGCCTCGAACCCGGGCACCTCGATGATCGGCAGCTGCAACGTCTGCACGACCTGACGGACCAGCCCCATCTGCTGGCGGAGGATGTCGGGGGCGGACGCCCGGTTGGCCTTGTACGACTCCAACTTCTCGTGGCGGAACGTCGGGATCGGCAGATCGAAGGTCACGCCGATCAGGTCGGGGTCGTGATCACGAACCAAATTGGCCAGCATCGACGTGAACCCGAACACAGCGTTGGTGACTTGGCCCGCGGCCGTCGCCATGTCGGTGGGCAGGGCGAAGAACGCTCGGTAGGTCAGCGAATTGCCGTCGATCAGCATCAGGGTCGGCACGGAACCGACTCTAAACCGCTGCTCAGGGGGGAGGCGCCGCCAGGACCTCTTCACACACCGCGGCCATCGACCGACGGGAATCCATGGCCATCTTCTGCAAGGAACCGAAGGCCTCCGCTTCGGTCAAGCCGTCGCGATCGATCAGTAGCCCCTTGGCCCGGTCGAGCAGCTTGCGCGTCTCGAGCTTGGAGGCGAGGTCGTCGACCTTGCCCTGCAACTGGGTCAACTCGGCGAAGCGGCCAACGGCCATCTCGATGGCGGGCACCAGGTCGGACCGCTCGAACGGCTTCACGACATAGGACATCACCCCGGCGTCTCGGGCCTCGTCGATCAGTTCGCGCTGGCTGAATGCGGTGAGCAGCACCACGGCGCACGCCCGCTCCTCGGTGAGGATTCGAGCTGCGGAGATGCCATCCATGCGGGGCATCTTCACGTCGAGGATGGCGACGTCGGGTTGCAGCGCTGCCACCAGATCAATGGCCTCGGCGCCGTCGCCGCACTCGCCGACCACGTCGTAGCCCTCCTCCACCAACAGCTCGCGCAGGTCCATCCTGATGATGCCTTCGTCCTCGGCGATCACGACGGTGGTCATGACGTCAAGGTTTCCGGCGCGCCGACAGTTTGTCCAGCAGCGCATCCTGTTCGGCCTCGAGGCGGGCGATGTTCTCGACCAGATCGGAACGGTGCCGCGCCATGGCGGTCGAGTACCGGTCGGCCTCGCGATGCTCCGCCTGAGCCAACGGCGTCTCCGACATCAAGGCCCGCAAGCGGGCGTCGTCGGTCTCGTCGTCGAAGTGGGCGCCCTGCTCGTTGGCGACGGCCATCTCCTCGCGCAACTGCGACAGGCGACGGCTGACCATACGGAGACGGCGTTCGATCAGGAGAGCGATGGGGCGATCCTATTGCGCCCCGACCCGCGCCAGACTGAGGCCGTGTCGTTCATCGGATCAGGTCGCGTGCTGGGCGTTGTCGTCGCGCTCGTGATGGTCTTTCTGATTGCTTCGGCGTGTGACACCCCGGTCCTTGCGGCGTGCGGGCCGATCACCATCGATCCCCTCGATTCGAATGAGAGCCACCTGCTCGCTGGCGCCACCGGTACTCCCGTCTTCAGCCTGAACCCACCGACCTCGGGGCCCCACATCGCCGGGGCGATCTCTCGCGGCGTGCAACATCGGGTACTCACCGGCGTGGAACAGGTGTCGACCCTCGAAACCGGTGCAGTGATCCTGCAATACGGATCGGTGCCGGCGGCCACCCGCACCAAGCTCGAATCGAAGTCCACCGACCAGATCGTCGTCGCCCCAGGGACGAAACTGCCTGCGGCGATCGTGGCCACAGGTTGGCAGCGAACCATGCGCTGTGACCGATACGACGCCGCGGCACTCGACGAGTTCACTGCGACCGTGCAGGGTCGCTACAACGCGCACACCGCCACCGCGAGTGGCAGTTAGTGGGCGGGTGAATGGGGACGGATCGGTGGGGCATCGACGACGGTTGGTGGGGCAACGACGGCCAGTGGCACGGGGCTGACCCGGACACGGTGGCAGCGTTGCGCGAGCTGTTCGGCGGTGACGACGGGCCTGTCAGCGGACCACCAATGTGGTTCGTGCGGCGAGGTGACCGCTCACCGGTAGATCACGGCTGCACGTTGGTGTTGGAGGATGGAACCAACCTCGGCGAGATAGGCGCCCTCCCC
>JBBQLA010000181.1:0-5747 GCA_038327485.1 Acidimicrobiales bacterium | reverse complement strand
GTCGATGCCCTCGTAGCAGTCGCGAAGCTCGACGCGGTAGTGCGACAGGGCCTTGGCGCCGAGGAACTTCTCGACGTTGGTCTGGGCCCGGTTGGCGAAGTCTTCACGCAGCTCGTAGCCCACGATCTCGGCGCCCGAACGCAACATGGCCATCGACAACGCGCCCGAACCGACGCCGCTCTCGAGCACCCGTACCCCGGGGCCGATGTCGGCGATCATCAACAGCGGACCGAGGTCCTTGGGGTAGATGACCTGCGCACCGCGCGGCATCTTCAGCACGAAGTCCGAGAGGGTCGGGCGCAGGACCGTGTAGGTCGCCCCGCGTGTCGACTTGACCAGCGATCCCTCGGGCGTGCCGACCAGCTCGTCGTGGGCGATGTAGCCGGCGTGGGAGTGAAACTCCTTGCCCGCCTCGATCGTGATGAGGTACCGGCGGTCCTTGTTGTCGAGCAGCATCACCATGTCGCCGACTGCCAGCGTGCCATCGCTCATCGGTGCGTCTCTCGTTCAAGTTCTCGTACGACGCCTCGTCCGAGGTCCCGGCGTGCAGTGAGCTCGACCGGCTGTGGTTCGGGCAGGGAGCCGCCGGCGCGTTCGAGCAGCCGACAGAACGCGCACACCTCGCCCGACGCGGGCGCACCGCATCGCTCGCAGGTGCCGATGGATCCGTCGTCGTGGTCGTCTGCTCGGAAATGCTCGGCACCCGAACGCAGGAAGTTGAAGTAGAAGTCGGCCTTCGCTCCCGGCGATTGGGCCTCCATCTGATTGAGGATGGCCTTGTGGCCGAGGTGGCGGTTCCCGGCAGCCATCGGGCACTCGTCAACGATGTAGTCGATCCCGGCCAACACGCAATATGCGGCCATCTCGCGCTCGGACAACCGCACCAGCGGCTTGACCTTGCGGGGGAAGCCATTGCGGGCCGGAAGCACCGGGGCCTGACGGGCGAGGTACTCGGTCTGCCACTTGATGGTGTTGCCGAACAACACAGCGGCCTCGTCGTCGAGATTGTGCCCGGTCACCAAGACGTCATAGCCGCCGTCGACGGCCGCGCCGTCGAACACGTGCCGCTTGGTCAGGCCGCACGCGCTGCACGGCGCCCGCTTCGCCGCCCGCGCGCCGGTCGGGATGTCGAACCCGTAGGTGTCCTGCAGGTCGACCTCGACCAGGTGGAGTCCGCGAGCTTCCACGAACCGCTTCACATACGCGCCGGACGTGTCGCTGTAGTCACCGATTCCGAGGCCGACGTACAGGCCGTGGGCGTCGTAGCCGAGCGCATTCAGGATGTCCCAGATCGCCAACGAGTCCTTACCACCCGACACCGCCACCAGCAGCTTGTCGCCCTGCTGGATCATCTCGTAGTCGGCAATGGCGCGGGTGACCTGGTCGCGACAGAACTTCAGGAAGTGGTCGGAGCAGAAGTTGGAGTTGTGGCGGCGCAGATCGATGACTGCTGGTTCACGACAGACGGTGCACTTCATGGCCGTCTCCCCGACACGTCACGCACCGCCGCTGATCACGGGACGGACCTCGATCTCGTCCCCGTCGGCCAACATCGCGTCGCCCGGCACGAGGGTGCCGTTGCGGATCACGAGCACGGTCTCGCGCTGCAGGTCGAGCTGGTTGAACAGCTTGGCCACGCTCATCGGACCCCGGAAGGTGAGCTCGCGTGACGGGTTGCGAAGTCGGACGATCACCGGAACTCGCGCCGAACCGGTCGCTGATGCTTCGTGCGCGCCGCGTTCAGCGCCTCATCGCGACGACGGGCCAGCTCGGCGACGTGCAGATCGAGCGCGGCCTGCAGCTTCAACTGCTTGGGTGATGGGGTGGTCAGCTGGGCCAGTGTGGCGGCACTGTGGTTGAGCTTCACCGCCCGCTTTGCGGCCCTGCGAGTGCCCGGGGTCGCGCGATCGAGCCGGCCGGCGGCACGCTCGACCTGCTTGGATGCCGAGCGGGTGGCCTTGGGCGACGGGGTGACCTTGTCGAGCTTGCGGCTCGAGGTGACGACCCGTTTCTCGATCTTGCGCTCGGCCCGCGTCGGCGCCGGCCGGGTGGAGATGGTGTAGGTCTCCCCGGGCACGAGGTGCGCGGTGTCGAGCAGCTCGGGTTCGTTGCGTTCCCTCAGCTGGTCGACCAACCAACCGACGACGGCGGCGCCGACGACACCCGAGACGCCGCTGCCGAAGACCCGATCGAGGACCTGCCTCCGGATGACACCGGCCACGTCAGTTCCGCCGAAGCTCGATGATCGTCGACTTCTTCCGGCCACCACGACGGCCGAGGAGGAAGATCGCCACGACGATCACGACGCCGCCGACGGCGACCGCTGCGATGATCTTGGACTTGGCGTCGTCGACGGTGGTCGCGGCTTCGCCCTGGATCTCGGTGAGCTTTGCCTTGATGTCGTCACGGGTGATCTTCTGCGTCGAGCTCATGGGTTCGCCTTCTTCTTCGCTGCGGACTTCTTCTTGATTGCGAGACCGGCGAACGCCATCACGACGAGGCCGACGACGATGGTGATCAGGTACGGAGCGAACGACCAGGTCCCGCCGTGTTCTTCGAGCGGGCGGTTGAACACTTCGATGTGCTGCAGGCCGCGGAGCAGTCCGAGCAGCATCAGGGTGACACCGGTGCCGATGAGGAACGAACCGCCCATTCCCCAGCCCAGGTAGCGACCCATGGCCTTGAGCGGGTCGACCGTCTCCTGCTTGGCGTAGTCGATGACCAGCGTCTTGAGTTCGTTGACGTGGTCACCGGGGCCCTTGCGATCGGCCGTTGGTGTCGATGGGGTGGTGTTCGCCACGGTGCTCCTCAGCCGTTCGGTGATGACCTTCCTAGCGTTGGTGGACCACGGCGGCAACCTCCGCCCGGCCCGCCAGCCGACTCAGGACGACCCGAGTTGCGCCCGCAGGTCATCCAACGTGTCGGTGAGCATGGTCGACAGCATCGCGGTGCGGGTGGATGCGTCGGGGGCGCCGAGCAGGTGATGGCGGTCCAGCGAACCCAGCGGACTCAGGGCCGACATCTGGTAGGTCGCCAGGATCGGATCGTCGGACAACTCGATGGTGATGGGTGCGCTGCGTCCACCCAGCTCGGCTGCCATGGCCAGCGCAGCTCGGAACGGCTGCTCGACTGCCGCCACCTGGGCGATCAGGTCGGGAGGTGGTTCGGGATCGTTCCATCCCTCGACCCGGGCGAGCGGGTACGGGTCGTCGTCGAGCCACTCGAGCACCCGAATGCGAGAGGTACCGACGCACACCATGAACCACTCCCCGTCGGGCTGCTCCTCGTGCTGCACCACCGAGGCGAGACACCCGATCGTTGATCGCACATCGCCGCCACCGACCTCCGAGCCCCGCTCGATCAGCACCACACCGAATCCCGAGTCGGTGTCGACGCAGTGACGCGCCAGCGCCCGATAGCGCGGCTCGAAGATTCGCAACGGCAGGATCATCGAAGGAAACAGCACCGAGCCCAGCGGGAACATCGGCATCACCGACGGCTCGTTCACTTCGCCGACTCCGGTCCGATGGTGCCGAGATCAGGACCGTTCGGATAGTCGAGCATCGCTTCGGTGATGCGCTCCTCGAGCCGCTCGTCGGAAGCGGTGACCGATCGTCCGTTGAAGATGATGGAGAAGGTGAGGTCGGACCCTTTGGTCGTGTTGACCCAACCTGACAGGGCCGTCACGTTGTTGAGAGTGCCGGTCTTCGCCCGGACGTGGCCGATGGCGGGGCTTTTGGAGTACCGGTCGAACAGCGTCCCGATGGCGCCGGCGGTGGACAGGCCAGATGCCAGGTCACCGGTGGGTCCCCCCGCTTCGAGGGCGTCGTTCAGCGTGTGGCACGACACGCGATCACCGAGGTCGAGGCCGGACCCGTCCTTGGGTGCGAATCCAGTGGTATCGATGGAATTCGTCTCGAGAATGTCGGCCACCGCAGCGGTCCCGGCAGCGGTCGTGCCCTTCTTGCTGTGGTGCAGCCCGATCTCCTTCAGGAGGAGTTCGGCGGTGTTGTTGTCGCTGTAGGTCAGCATCTCCCCCACGATGTCCTTCACGGGCAACGACGCAACCTCAACGACGGTCACTGCCGCGCTCGGAGCTGTGCCGGAGGTCGCTGCTCCAGCGACTGACACCCCCCGGGCAGCGAGCAACGCGGTGAGCGACGCCGCGGCGTACTGGGCTGGATCAGACGCCGGCGTCACGGCGGTCTTCGGCCCTCCGGCCACTACGGCTGCGGTGCGGCTGTCGTTGACGGAGAGAGCGGACAAGGGGCCCACCTGGGCATCGGCGAGGTAGCGATTCGGCCACGACGCCACGGTGCGGGCATCGTCGTAGCGGGAGTCGTCGCCCACCACCTTGCCGGTCACCCGCTTCACGCCCGCGGCGACCACCTTGTCGGCGATCGATTCGAGCGACGTGTGCGGGACCCCCATGCCGTACTTGTTCGTGGCGCGGTACGGGTCGGTGACAATGAGCGGGTCGCCGCCGCCGACGAACCACAGATCGCCGGTCACCGTGCCGTCCGCCGACGGTGATGCCTTGGCCGAGATCACCGTGGAGAGAGTCGTATCGGAGCCGAGCTCGGCGAGCGCCGCTGTGGCGGTGGCCAACTTCTGGTTTGATCCGGGGATCAACGCGTTGGCGCCACCGTCATCGAACAAGCGCTGCCCGCCTTGGCCGATCACCACGCAGTGATTGGCCGGCGCCGAGGCGACCAACGGAGCGATCACCGCGGACAATCGGCGGCCGGCGGTCGGGCGGGCCAGCAGGTCGGGGACTCGTCGAGCCGAGAGCACCGCAGTGACCGCCCCGGGCGATGTCGAACCGCCGGCCAGCTTCTGTTGCGACGACGACTCCGACACCAGACCACCGGCCACGCAACCGATCGCCGCCAGCGACGTCGCTGCCACGACGCTTCGGTACCGGTGCTGGGGTGCCACTCCCAGAACCTATCGACCGCCCACCGGGGTGCCCGGTCATGGTCAGCGGTACCCGCGTGTGTCCAGGAAGTCGGCGTAACGAACGAGGTGCTCGAGCGCAGTGACGGCACGGTTGGCCGAGGCGTAACAGAGCCGACCGGTCGATCGCACCGTGGCCGGACCGGCATTGCCGGGATCGGCGACCGCCAACTCCGTGGCCGTGAGAATCGGCTTGCCGGTAGCGGTCGAGATCTCGTCCGCAGCCTGAGCGAAACGCTCGTCCTGCCGACGGTGGTACGCCACGATCCGCTCCAAGCCGTACTCGGGGTAGAACCGTCCGTCGGCCATCATCTCGGCCTGGTTCGACTGAATGCCGATGCCCAGATAGACGATGGCGTCGACGTCTCGATGCGCAGCGATCATCTCCATGACCTCAGGGATGGTCTCTCGGGTCTCACCGCCGGCGAGGTCGACGGGATTGCCCCGGCTCCATCGGGGGGGCAACTTGGTGTCGATCTGGGCCAGCAGATCGTCGGGCAGCTCGACGAGCTCGAGCACCGACGACGCGCTGATTGCATCCGCTGTCACCACCCCCCACCCACCCGCGGTGGTCATGACCACCACCCGATTTCCTGGGGGCACCGGCTGAGTGGCGAAGGTCGCTGCGGCCTCGAACGCCTCCTCGACCGTGCGGGCCCGGGCCACACCGACCTGTCGGCACATGCCGTCGAAGGTTCGGTCATCGGTGGCGAGCGATCCAGTGTGGCTCGATGCGGCGCGTGCTCCCCCGGCGGTGGCACCGCCCTTCACCAACACCACCGGCTTGGTCG
>JBBQLA010000180.1:0-5767 GCA_038327485.1 Acidimicrobiales bacterium | reverse complement strand
GCCAGACTCGCGGCGGTGCCCCCGTGCCCCCGCCAAGTAGAAACAACCCGAATGAACTCGCACCGTGAGACGGAACTGAAGTTCGACTGCGGCCCCGAGTTCGTGCTCGCTGATTTCGACGGGCTGATCACCGTCTCGGATCAGCAGCGCAGGCTGACGGCGACCTACTGGGACACGTCTGATCACCGACTGCTCGGCTGGGGCGTCACCCTCCGCCACAGATCGTCCTCGGACAGCTCCGAGGAGGGATGGACCCTCAAACTCAACGTGGCGGGCGACGCTCAGGACGAGGTGGTTCGCGACGAACTCACCGAAGCGGGGTCGAGCGACCATCCGCCGGCTCGACTGGTCGCACTGGTCCGTGCCATGACCCTCGATCGACCGCTCGAACCGATCGCGACCATCATCACCCATCGACGCGCGCTCAGCCTGGGAACCGAGTTCGGTCGCGCGCTGGTGGAGATCGCCGACGACGATGTGGTCTCCCGCGTCCGAGATCGGGTCGGCTCGGGCTTCCGGCAGATCGAAGTCGAACTCGTCGATTCCGACGGGCGCGCCGTCCTCGACGAGGTCTGTGCGACCATCCGCACGGCGGGGCTCGCTGCGGCCCGGTACCGTTCCAAGCTCGACCAGGTCCTGGCGCCGACGGCTGAGCCTCGCCGCGCCAGACACCGGCTCGACCACCGATCCTCTCTCGCCGAGGCCGCCGCCGGGCTCGTGGAACGCAGCCTCCGGCAACTCGTTGCCCACGACCCCGCCGTTCGACTCGGCGGCGATGTCGAGGCCGTTCATCAGGCACGCGTCACGACCAGGCGTCTGCGCGCCGACCTCGCGTTGTTCCGGACCGTTCTCGTCGGCGACGCTGTCACCCGGCTACTCTCCGACCTTCGGTGGTACGGCGCATTGCTCGGCGAGCTCCGCGACGCGCAGGTGTTGGCCACTCGACTGGAGTCGCAACTGGTCGAGCTCACAGGAGCCATCGATCATGACGGGCGCGAATTGCTCGATCGCGTGACGGACCGCGCCGACTTCCATCGGACACAGCTCGAGAGCGCCCTGGCGGGCGACCGAGTGATCGAGATGCTCCGCCGCCTCGAGGCGTTCACGGTCGAGCCGCCATTCCGCCACGGGGTCAGCTCCGACAGCGCAGCGCTCCCGACCATGCGCAAGCGTGCGGCCGCGACGCGTCGGAAGGTTCGGCAGCTGGTGCAGCGGCTCGGCTCCGACCCCACCGACGCAGATCTGCACAACGTCCGCAAGCGGGTGAAGAAGGTCCGATACTCCGCACAGGCGACCGCACGACTCGGCGCCCATTCCAAGGCGCTCGCACGGTCGGCCGGCGCCGTGCAGGACGAGCTCGGTGAACTGCACGACTGCGTGGTCGAGATGGCATGGCTCGCACACGACGTCGAGCGGTACAGCCCGACTGCCGCATTCGCGACCGGTCGGCTTCACCAACAGATCGCCGAGCGTCGTCGAGAGCTTCACCACAACTGGCGTGCCAACTGGGAGCGGTTCGACGCGCTCGAGTGACGGCAGGGCGGCCACCGGGTGAACAGGTGGCAAATCATCGTCCCGTAGAGGCGAACGCGATGTGACACTCACCCCCGTGATCGAGGGGGCGGAGGTCGACCGGACGGCCGAGAAGAATACGGTGACCTTCGAGGGCGCGTTCCGACGCGAGAAGTCGCGACTGACCAAGGACCATGGCTATCGAGTGTGCGGCCACATCGTCGGCTGGCGCGACAGCGCGAGTCCGGTGTTGTGCGCCATGCCGCTCGACCACCTCGGAAAGCACCGAGCCTCACAATGACGGCCGGCGTCGTGCAGCTGAGCGGCCTCAGATCGCTCGGTCACGACCTTGCCAGTACGGGTCTCGCAGCAGGCGCTTGTAGAGCTTGCCGGTCGGGTGCCGGGGCAACGACTCGGCCACGTCGACCGACTTCGGCGCCTTGTACCCGGCCAGGTGCTCGCGCACGTGAGCAATGACCGTCGCCTCGAATCCGTCGGGCGGCGCTGCACCGTCGATCAGCTCGACGACGGCCTTGACCTGTTCGCCCATCTCGTCATCAGGGATGCCGAAGACCGCAGCGTCCGCGATGAGCGGATGGCCCACGAGTACCGCTTCGATCTCCGCCGGATAGATGTTCACGCCACCCGAGATGATCATGTCGATCTTGCGGTCCGATAGGAACAGATAGCCCGCCGAGTCGACGAAGCCGATGTCGCCGAGCGTGCCGAAGCCGTCGGTGCGATGCGCGGCCGCGGTCTTGTCGGGATCGTCGTGATACTCGAAATCGGCGCCGAGCTTGGAACGGAACCAGATCTGCCCGCTGACTCCCGGGTCGCACGTCGCTCCGTCGTCGTCGACCACCACGATCTCCATGGTGTCCAACGCCCGGCCGAGGCTGCCCTCGTGGTCGAGCCACTCGGCGCCGCTGATCGCGCTGATGAAGCCGCCCTCGGTGCCGCCGTAGTACTCGTTCACCACCGGGCCCAACCACTCGAGCATGGACCGCTTGGTGGCGATCGGGCACGGCGCGGCACCGTGGAACACCGCGCGCAACGACGACCCATCGAAGGCGCTGCGGGTCTCCTCGGGAAGGCGCAGCAGCCGGATGAACTGGGTGGGCACGAAGTGGGTGTTGGTGACCCGGTAGCCGTCGATGATGTCGAGAGCTTCGGCGGCGTCGAAGGTGTCGCGCATCACGATCGTCGAGCCGGTGAGGAAGGGGAACACCGCGAACACCCATTGCGCCGAGTGGTACGCCGGGCCGTTGAGGAAGGTCACACCGTCGGCCGGCAGACCCAGCGCGTCGCTGAACGAGGTGGCGATCATCGACATGATCACCGATGGCATCTCCGTGTTGGCCAGCATGGTCTTGACACCCTTGGGGAATCCGGTGGTGCCCGATGTGTAGAACATCGGACCGCCCATTCCCTGGCCGGCCGGCTCCTCGGAAGCTCCCCCGGCGACCACCGATTCGTACGATGTGAACTCACCGTCATCGCCCGCGTCGCCGTCCCCCACTTCGCCATTGCCGATGACAATCCATCGTCGGCAGTCAACGGTTCGCGGGTCGCGTCGTGCCGCTCGGGCGACCTCGAGGTATCGCTCCTCGAAGATCACCGTGGACGCTCCGGAGTTGGCGATCACATAGGCGAACTCCTCGGCGACCCAGTGCCAGTTGACCGGGACGACGACCCACTTGCCGTGCATGGCCGCGCAGAACACCTCGAACAACTCACGACGGTTCGGGCAGAGCAGCGCGATCGTGTCGTGGTCCGCCACTCCCGACCCGCGAAGCCCGGAGACGAGTCGATTGGTGCGCTCGTCCAGTTCGATCCAACTGGTCGAGCCCGCAGCATCGACCAGCGCCGCCTCGGCCCCCCGGCGCGCCGCGATCGGCGCCAACAATTCAGCCATCGGCTCCCCAATTCCTCTGTCCTGGTTGGGCGAAGGTAGTCGGATCTGCCGTGGTGTCGCGGCGTCAGTACCGTGTAGCGGTGCGCCGTGCCCGACTCCCCTTGTTTGCCGGCGCGGTCACGACCCTGGCGCTCGTTGCGGGTTCGTGCAGCGGGAGCGACCTGGTCGCCGATCCACCGAATGTCGTGGCCACTCCAACGACGGTCGCCGCGCCGCCCGCACCCAGGTTGGCGGGCCTCGCCGGAACCAGTCCGGTCAACGACGTGTCCTCAGCGTTCCTGGCCCGGCTGCATCAGGTCGATCCGACCCTGTCCGAGACCCGCTTCGCCGCCCAGGCCTACGACCTGGTGATCATCCTGGCGTTGGCCGCCGAGGTGGCCCGCACCGATGCACCGACGCGCTTCGCCAGCCAGATCCCCGGCATCACGAGCGGAGGAACGCGCTGCACCAGCTACGACGGGTGTCGGAAGCAGAGCGATCAGGAAGCCGACCTGGACTTCGAAGGTCAGACCGGCCCCATCCAGATGCTGCCCAACGGCGACCCAGGCGAAGCGCTCTACTCAGCAGCCCGCTTCAGTACCGACGGCACGCTCGACCGGCTGCCCAACTTGTCGGCCCGCGCTTCGACCAACTCGTCCGACGCTGTTCCTCACCCCGATCCGGCGACGGGCCCTCGACCCGACGGCAAGCTCATCATCGGCATGATCCTCGACCGCACCGGCCCCGAGATGTCGGTGGCTCGGGCCCAGCGAGCCGGCATCCGGGTGGCCGTCGCCGAGATCAACGCCGGGGGCGGCGTGCTGGGTGAGCCCATGACACTCCTCGACAACGACGCCGGTGGAGCCGATGCCGCCGTTGCCACCGCCTCGGTGTCGAGCCAGTTGAGCCAGGGGGCCGACGCCGTCATCGGCACGACGACCTCGGTCGGCACTGCGGCCATCATGGGCCAGGTCACCGGGGCGGGCGTGATCCTCGCGTCGGCGTCGGCATCGGCATCGGGGCTGGGGGCCAACGGCAACGGGCTGTTCTTCCGCACCGTTCCGTCGGACTCGCTGCAGGCTTCGGCCCTGGCCGAACTCGTCGCGGGCGACGGCCACTTGAGCCCCACCGTGGTCACCGAAGGCACCCCGTTCGGTGCAGTTGCGGCACTGGAGGTGACCGCCCGTCTCGAGAAGTTGGGCGCCAAGGTGGACTCGTCGATCGTGGTCGATCCCGCTGCGGTGCCACCGGACCTGTTGCAGCGGGTGAGGGCCGCTGCGGGCGACTCGATCATCTTCCTGGGGTCGAACTCGTCGACGTCGGCCTACATGAAGGCCATGCTCGCTGGCGGGGCCAAGCCCACCTCACCGGCCTGGTACGTGTTCGACATCGGCCCGACCCTGGGTGTCGCAGTCGGCTGAGCCCGCCTCGGACTGGTCTCGGTCAATCGAGCAGGCCGACCGAGTCGAGCGCCTCGTCGACGTCGGCCACCATGCCCACGTAGAACGGGCCGAACTCGGCGTATTCCGCCGACGCCTCGTCGAATCGCATGGTGTAGACGACCTCTTTGACGTCGTCGGGGTTCACGCAGAACAGGGTGACGCCCCACTCGAAGTCGTCGAGACCGGTCGAGCCGGTGATGACCTGCGTGACGCGACCGGCGAACTTCCGGCCCGACGCGCCATGCTCGTACATGAGCTCCTTGCGGCGTTCGAAGTCGAGGGTGAACCAGTTCGCCCCGACGTTGCGGCGCTTCGACATGGGATAGAAGCAGAACGCCGGCTTCCCCTCGGGGGGAAGCTGCGGGTAGAGACGCATGTTGCGCATCTCTTCGGGAACCCCCGCGGCGTACTCGGAGATCTCGGTGAGCGACACATAGCTGTCAACCAGCTCGAGGCCCGCCGCGGTGAGCGCCGTCTGCAGCGCCCGGAGCTTCCACTGGTCGGAGCTCAACGCCATGACGGCGAGGTCGGCCTTGTGGCCGAGCATTGACGCGACGATGACCTGATCGCCATCGGCGCGGGTCTTCTCGACCGCGCTGATCACCTCGGCCCGGTCCGCCAGCGGCGACGCCTTCCAGAAGAGGTGGGCGACAGCGAGTCCGATGGAGGGTGAGGAGGGTTCGGCCATGTACCCAGGCTACGACCCTGCGTTGCGCGCCAACGAACGGTGCTCAGCGGGTGTCGACGCGGCGGAAGACCTCGGCGGTACGACCTTCCGGCAGACCGACCTCCTTGGCCGTCGCCTCGCCCCAGGTCCGGATCATCTCGGTCAGTTCAGCGTTGTGACCGGTTTGGGTCACGTGCGCCCGAAGCGCCTCGACCATGAGGTCGATGACGTCAGTGGTGTCGATGATTCTCC
>JBBQLA010000179.1:0-5840 GCA_038327485.1 Acidimicrobiales bacterium | reverse complement strand
CCAATGCCACCTCCGTTTCGACCCGCATGACGGCCAGCGGGGTTCGAAACTCGTGCGACGCGTCAGCCACGAAGTCACGCTGCGATGCGAGGGCCGCATCGAGTCGATCCAACATGGCGTCGAAGGTGTCGGCCAGTTGCTTGAGCTCGTCGTCGGGACCCGCCATGGAAATGCGATCGCCGAGCCGAGCCCCCGACACCGACTGCGCCACGGCCGTGATGCGATGGACCGGGCGGATCATTCTCCCTGCCACCACCCAGCCGAGGCCGAGCGATGCTGCGGTCATCGCCGCCATGGTGATGAGGCCGACGCGACGGACATCGGCGATCACTCCGGTGGTGACGGCCCGTCCTTGGTCCACCTGCACCTGGACCCGCCCTGGTTGAGGTGGCCCGTCGAGGCGGGGGCGCCCCGACACGGGTCGGCCTTGCGGACCGATGGCCTCGGGCGCCCGATCGTGCAGCAGGTGATCGGTGAACACCAACGTCACCACGAGCACCACCGCTCCGCAGACCACTGCCAGCGCTGCGCACATCACCGTCCACCGTGCCCGAATGGTGAGCGACAGCGCGGTCATGAGACCCCGACCCGGTAGCCCTTGCCGACCACGGTGTGGATGAGCGACGGGTCGCCGAGTTTGGCTCGCAGCCGCGACATGATCACCCGGACCGAGGTGGTGAACGGATCGGCGTGTTCATCCCACGCCTTGTCGATCAACTCCTCGGCTGACACGGTCCGCCCGTCCGCTCGGACCAGCACCTCGAGGACGGCCGACTCGCGAGCGGTGAGCCGGATCGGACGGCCCGAGCGGGAGACCGCATGACGAGCGGGGTCGAGCAGCAGATCGTCCACGCTCAGCACCGTGGGGGCCACGACTCCGCCTCGTCGTCCGAGGGCGGTCACCCGGGCGACCAGCTCGTCGAAACGGAACGGTTTGGTGAGGTAGTCGTCGGCGCCGAGGCCGAGCCCATCGACCAGATCATCGAGCGAGGCCGAGGCCGAGGCCGTCAACAGGATGATCCGTTCGGACCCGTTCGCAGCGTTCAACT
The DNA here is from genome assembly GCA_038327485.1 of Acidimicrobiales bacterium. GTDB lineage: Bacteria > Actinomycetota > Acidimicrobiia > Acidimicrobiales > Microtrichaceae > JBBQLA01. Next base: position 4,791 of record JBBQLA010000179.1, on the reverse strand, counting down.
GTCGACAGACCTCGTCGCCGTGCACGACCGGCAGGTCGCGGTCGAGGACCACGACCTCATAATCGTTCACCCGGGCCTTCTCGAGGCCGTCCGCACCGTCGCCGGCCACGTCGACCGCGAACCCTCGCCGGCGGAGCCCGCGGGCCAACGTCTCGGCCAACGTGGGCTCGTCCTCGACGATCAGCACTCTCACCTGATCGAGTGTGCCAGTCAGCTCAGCGCAGCGATGGACTCAGGGCCCGACCTGCACCGGCGTGCCGTGGAAGCAACCAACGGTGTACGGGTAGGCCCGGGTGGCCACGTAGTGGTACATGTTCACCGTCTGGCCATCCCACTGGATCGTCGACGTGGTGCCGTGACAGGCATCAAGATCGGCGTTGGTGAGCTCGTGACCGCTCGAGCCGAGCGGACCGAAGATGCCGTACCCATCGTTGGCGTACCCGATGAGATCCGATGAGTTCGCTCCAGGCAGGCAGTCCGAGATCGAGTGGTAGTGGTACTGCCCCTACTGCTGGGGGTGGCCGCCACAATCGTCTTGGACCTCGTGTGCCACGGCGTCACGCCCCCCGGCATCGAGTCCGTTGAAGATGGGCACGCCGTCGAGCGCAACGCCGATCATCCCTCCTGGAGTACACGAGGGCGTCGGGACCGCCGTGGGGATTGCCGGCAGGTTGTAGGAGATGGAGTGAGCGCCGATCGCGTTGGGGTTCTGGTCGTACTGCCGAGCGGGATCATTGGCTGCGATCGGGAAGACCCCGGTCGTGAACCCAACTGGCAGTCCGTTGCCGCTGACCACTCGAGTCGCTCCTTGCAGCGTGATCGAGAACACCGCGCTCGGCCAGGCAACCTGTCCGGCGACCCGAGCCTTCGACGTGGCATCCCACGTTCCGTCGACATGGATCCATGGGGCTGAGCCGGAGGCACCTCCTCCGTTGAACACGGTCTGGCACGAGAAGATCTCACCCGATTGCGCCGAGTAGGTCACGTGATAGTCACCCAGCGGAAGTCTGGTCGGGTCGAGCGGATCACCGGCGCTGTTGTCGACGGGTGATCCGATCGACCCACCGCCGGTCTGCGTCGGTCCTCCCTGTGGCCCACACCCGCTGAGCGCCGATCCGGCGAAGACGATGACGGCTGAAGCGGCGACAATTCTGATGATCCTCATGAGTCTGGACACTGACAGGTCGGACGTTGCGCTGAGGTGAACGAGTCAGATCAGTCGTCGGGGTACCACACAACGATCAAGGAGCGCCCGGAACGAGTCGAGATGCACTGCATGATGTCGTCGGAGGACCAACTCGCGTTGATCGCGCGGGCCCTCCCTGATGCAGTCATCGTCATCGGCACTGTCGGCGACCTGGTGTGGGCCAACCAGTCGGCCGAGGAACTCTTCGGTCTCGCGCTGGCCGACTCCATCGGCCGCAACGCGCTGGACCTCGTCCACCCCGACGACCAGGTGTTGGTCCTGATGTCGTTGGACAGCGTGCAGGACAAGGCCGTCGGCACGGCAATCGAGGTGCGCGTCCGCACGACCGAGGGATGGCGACTCGTCGAGGTGGTGGGACGCCCGTTCGGCGATCACGAGTTGCTGCTGTGCCTGCGTGACCTCACTCAACGACGGCGGTGGGAGGTGGCCCACAACGACACCGAGCTGGCCCGGGCGTTGATCGAGAATGCCGCGTCGATCACGCTGCTGGTCGATCTCGACGGCGTGGTCGCGTCGTGCTCAGGCGGCGTCACCCGCATGTTGGGTCTGGACACCGACCTGGTCGAGGGCGCGCCGATGACCAACCTGGTCGCGACCGAGGACCACGAGCGGCTCGCTACCGCGTTCGCTGCGGCCCAGCCAGGCGAGGCGGCGACCGTCGAGGCGCGGCTCGTGCGGGGCGACGCCACGTTGGTGCCGTTCGCACTCACGCTGGTCGACCTGCGCGACGACCCCACCGTCGAGGGGTGGGTGGTATCGGGCCATGAGATCACTGATCGCGTGCAAGCCGAGCGCGACCTTCGCAGCGCTCTGTCGTTGCTCGAAGCCACGTTCGACTCGACGGCCGACGGCCTGCTGGTGGTCGACAACTGCGGTTCCATCACCGGCTTCAATCGGTGCTTCGTCGAGATGTGGGGCATCCCCCAGGACATCTTGGAGTCTCGTGACGACGGCGCGGCATTCGAACACGTGCTGAGCCAGGTGCACGACCCCGACGCCTTCATCGCTCGGATCCGCGAGCTGGACTCGACGCCCGACTCGGAGAGTCACGACACTTTGCGGTTTCTCGACGGACGGGTCGTCGATCGCCTTTCCTGTCCGCAGCGCGTCGACGGCGAGGTCGTCGGTCGGGTGTGGAGCTTCAGCGACATCACCTCGATGGTTCGCCTCCAGGACGAGTTGAAGCACCAGGCGTTCCACGACGCACTCACGGGCCTGGCCAATCAGTCCCTCTTCCGCGATCGCGTCGAACACGCTGCCGCCCGCATCGAGCGCGGTGGCGGACGCCTCGCAGTGCTGTTCGTGGATCTCGACGACTTCAAGACGATCAACGACAGCCTCGGCCACGCCGCCGGCGACGAGCTGTTGGTCTCGGTGAGCAAGCGACTGAAGGACTGCGTCCGTGCCATCGACACCACCGCCCGCCTCGGAGGCGACGAGTTCGCCATCCTCGTCGAGGATGCCGATGAGGACGGCGTCGCGCTCCAGATCGCCGATCGGGTGATCGAATCGTTGCAGCGGCCGATCGCGCTGTTCGGGCGCGAGGTCGTGATCAGCGCCAGCGTGGGCATCTCCTTTGGAGGGCCGGGGTCGAATGCCGAGGATCTACTTCGCAACGCCGATCTGGCCATGTACACGGCCAAAGCACAGGGCAAGCGATGCTTCCGCACGTTCGCTCCGGCCATGCACCACGCCGCGCTCGAGCGACTCGAAGCCGAGGCGGCACTTCGCGGCGCCGCCGAACGCGGCGAGATGGTGGTCCACTATCAGCCGATCATCGACCTGTGGTCCGGTCGGATCCATGGCTTCGAGGCCCTGGTGCGCTGGCAACATCCCACCCGAGGTCTCCTCGCTCCCGGCGCATTCATCCCCTTCGCGGAGCAGACCGGGTTGATCGACGAGATCGGCCGCTACGTGTTGCAGACCGCGTGCGCCGAAGCGGCCGGTTGGCTCGCCGACGGTGTCGGTCACGACGCGCCGGCAATCAGCGTCAACCTGGCTCCACGACAACTGCTCGATCCTCACCTTCCGACGTGGATTCGGGCCACCCTCGAGTTGGTCGATCTGGCGCCCGAGCGACTCATCCTCGAGATCACCGAGGGCGCGTTGATGGCCGATCCGGTCAGAGCGATCGCGAGTCTCGAATCACTCGACGAGATGGGCGTGCGTCTGGCGGTCGATGACTTCGGGACCGGATACTCGTCGCTGGCTTACCTCCAGCAGTTCCCGATCGACATCCTCAAGATCGATCGCACCTTCGTGAGCAACCTCACTGCGGATCCGAAGTCATCGCTGGCCTCGGCCATCGTGCAGCTGACGCGGACGTTGGGACTCACGCCGCTCGCCGAGGGGATCGAGACCGAGGCGCAGGCCGAGGTCCTGCGGTCGTTGGGCTGCTCGTTGGCGCAGGGCTTCCATCTCGGTCGGCCGATCGACGCAGCGGCAACCAGGGCCTTGCTGAGCTCTCGAGCAGGTCAGCTCGAGCTGATCAGCCCGAGCTGATCAGCTGACCAGCCACTCGAGGGCGAGAGTGGGTCAGAGCCCAGCTTCGAGCTGGTGGTGCGCCTTGATGTAGTCGGAGAACTCCGAAAGACCCTCGAGCAGGGGACTGTGGTTGTCGAGCCGCTCGCGCAACACGCGTGACTGACGCACGAACTGCAGTCCGTAGACCGCGAGATGGCTGTTCGGCTGCGGCTTCACATTTCGAATCGTCGCCACGCCGGTCCCGCCGTCACAAGAGATGGTGATGCGAACACCCGGCTGCAGTCGCTTGACCGCGAGCGTGAGCATGGCCGCGCCGCCCTTGGACAGGTTGATGACCCGCCCCTCGCCGTGCAGCTCCTGCCCACCGAAGACGCCGTGGCCATGAGGAACGATCGACCAGCGAAGTTCGAGTTCTCCTGCCGACTCGCGCGCGGTCTTCCTCCGTTCGTGCGCAGCGGACGACTCCATACCAACACCATCGACCCGTCGCACCGGAACTGAAGGATTGCCTCCCAGGTTGGCCTACTTCGCTGGTGCCGACCCCTTGATGAAGGCATCGAACGCGATCGCGTCGTTGACCGTCGTCTGCTGATCGGGGCAATACGTCGTGATCGACAGCCGAGCGAAGGTCCCCTCGTCGTCATCGAGCTGAACGTGGTTGATGTTGATGAGCGTGTCGATGGCGGATCGTCCGCCCGCGCCGGCGCGGGCGTGATCGCACACGTCCTTGGCGGCTGCGACAACGACCGGGTCGGTCCAGGTCTGGGTGATGCCGGGGACCTGAGCTCGGGTGTCGGCGATGAACTTGGTGTCTGCTGCCGCGGGCGAACCTGCGTCGGGCGCCACGGGGGTGGAAGCGCCGGGCGCCACCGTCGACGGAACGCCGGTCGGCACCTCGGCCGACCGAGCAGTCGACGGAGCGGTCGCCGGCGCTGCGGCTGGCTTGACCGTGGTCGAGGTCAACGCCTTGTTCGCCGCAGTGGCAGCAGAGTCGATGCTGTCCTCGCTGCGGGACTTCAGGAACAACACAACTCCGACCACCGCGATGACGACAAGGACTCCGAGAAGCGCCAGTACCCGACGATTGCTGCCCGACGACT
>JBBQLA010000178.1:0-5845 GCA_038327485.1 Acidimicrobiales bacterium | reverse complement strand
CCTCAGATCACCGCAGCGGTGATGAGCGCGAGGGTCTCGGGGTTGGCCAGCGCGGTGGTGTTGCGAACCTCGCGACCGTTGACCGCATCGGTGACGGCGAGCTCCGCCAACTTGCCCGAGCGGGTCCGGGGCAGATCGTCGACCGCCACCACCAGCGACGGCACGTGCCGAGGAGTGCAACCGGTTCGGATGCGGGACTTGATCTGTGCCACCAACTCGTCGGTCAGTTCGACGCCCGCGGCGAGACGAACGAGGAGCACGATGCGAGTGTCGTCGTCCCACTCCTGGCCGAACACCAGCGACTCCAGCACCTGCGGGAGCCGCTCGACCTGGCGGTAGATCTCCGCTGTGCCGATGCGCACCCCGCCGGGGTTGAGCGTGGTGTCGCTGCGACCGTGGATGACCACGCCGCCGTGTTCGGTCCACGAGGCGAAGTCGCCGTGCGCCCACACTCCGCCGGGCACGTCGACGAAGCGTTCGTAGTAGGCGGCGTGGTAGCGCGAGCCGTCGTCATCGGCCCAGAAGCCCAGCGGCATCGACGGGAACGGCTCCGTACACACCAACTCGCCCCGCTCCGCCACCTCGGCGGCCACACCGTCAGCCGTCCACACATCTACCGCCATCCCGAGTCCGGGCCTCTGGATCTCGCCCGCGTAGACGGGTGACGTCGGGTCGCCACCCACGAAGCAGGCGCACAGATCGGTGCCACCGGAGATCGACGCCAAGTGCAGATTCGCCGAGAGATCCGAGTACACCCACTCGAACCCTTCCACCGACAACGGCGAGCCCGTGGAGGCGAGCGTCCGCAACGATGTCAGGTCGTGCGTGGTCCGGGGCGTGAGGCCCTCCTTGCGAACCGAGTCGAGGAACTTGGCGCCCACGCCGAGGAACGTGAGCGACTCCCGCTCGACGATGTCGAACAGTGCGGTCGACGACGGATGGAAGGGCGATCCGTCGTAGAGCACAGCAGTGGCCCCCGACGCCGGCACCGACGCCAGCCAGTTCCACATCATCCACCCGCACGTCGTGAAGTACATGACCCGATCGCCCGGCCCGATGTCGCAGTGCAGCTGGTGCTCCTTGAGGTGCTGGATCAGCACTCCGCCGGAGCGGTGAACGATGCACTTGGGCACTCCGGTGGTGCCCGAACTGAACAGCACGTACCAGGGATGATCGAAGGGGAGCTGCGCATAGTGCGGCTCCGCTCCGACGTGCGGTGCGATCCAGTCGGCCCAAGACGTGAGCCCGTCGCCGAGCACGCCCTCCTCGAGCGAGGGCTCGCCGATGAAGGGGATCACCACGCGTCGCCGCAATGTCGGCAACCCGGCAGCGATTTCCTCCACGCGTTGAAGGCAGTCGATCACCTTGCCGCCATAGCGATACCCGTCGGCCGCCACCAACACGACCGGCTCGATCTGGGAGAATCGGTCGAGCACCCCGTCGACCCCGAAGTCGGGCGACGTCGAACTGAACACCGCGCCGATCGACGCCGCCGCCAGCATCACCACCTGGGTCTCGATGATGTTGGGCAGCCACGCCACCACTCGATCACCGGCGACCACGCCGTCGGACCGCAACGCTGCGGCCACCTGCGCGACCAGCGCCACACCTTCACCGCGAGTCATCGCAATCCGAGCCCCGGTCTCGTCGAGTTGCACCCACAGCTCGTCGTCATCCGCTGCGCCTCGGCCGTCCAAGATGAGCTCGGCGACGTTGAGCGTGGCGTCAGGGAAGAACCGCGCCGCGCCGAACCACTCCCCCCGATCGATGCTGCGACCGGGCTCGCCCGGCAGTCCGCACCATGACCACAGGGCCGACCAGAACGGCTCCGCCTCGGTCACCGACCAATGGTGCAGGTCTTCGAAGCCGACGAAGCCGACCGTGGCGGCGAACCGCGCCATGGCGGTCGCCGCCACACGCGTCGGGTCCGGTCGCCACAGCGGTTCAGCAGTCACTCTTCGGCGACCAACACTCGCTGGGCGGTCACTTGATGACACCACGACGAACGCCATCGAGAAAGCGCTCGACGTACTCGATGGTCCGTACCGTTCGAGCGGAAGGGAAGACGTCGAACGCGTGGTTCGCTCCGTAGAGCTCGACGTAGATCACCGCGTGCTCCGACACCTCGCTCAGGGTGCGGGCGAACCGACGTGCCACCTCGACCGGGATGAGGGTGTCGCGGGTTCCGTGGATGAGCAGCATCGGCGGCGCATCGGCGTTGGCTCGATACTGCGGTGAGTACGCCTGGAAGGACTCAGGCCCATCGGCGTACTTCGATCCGAACATGATCGGCTCGACCAGGTGTCGACGGAAACCCCGGATCATCAGGTGTTCCTCGTCGACCAGGTCATACGCCGCGTAGAACGGTACGGCTGCGGCGACCGAGGTGTCCTTGTCCTCGAAGCCAGGCTGGAACGCCGGGTCATTGGCGGTGAGGGCCACCATCGCGGCCAGGTGGCCACCGGCCGAGCCACCAGTGACACAGATGAAGTCGGGATCGATGCCGTACTCGTCGGCGTGGTCGCGAATCCAGGCGATGGCGGCCTTGCAGTCGACCAGGTGCTGGGGCGCTCTACCCCGGGGCGACAGCGTGTAGTTCACGTTGAAGCCGACCCAGCCGCTGGCGGCGAGGTGGTTCAGCAACGGGATGCCCTGCTCGCGCTTGTCGCCGAGCACCCATCCGCCGCCGTGGATCTGCACGATGGCCGGCCGACGGACACCGGCTCCATCCCACGGAACGGTCGGTTGATAGACGTCGAGCATCAGGCGCTGGGCGTTGCCCTCGGGGCTGAACGTGATGCCGCGGGTGCGCAGCCGACGCTTGCGCCCGCCGTAGAGCAGCGGGAACCAAGCGCCCAGCCGCACGGACTTGGGCCGATCGGCCAGATCGTTGTCGCCGAGGTACGGCGCGAGTGCGGCGATGAACTGCTCATCGGTGGCGCGGCCCTCCACGATGAACGACACGAAACTGGCTGCGCTGGCGGCATCGAGCGAGGCTGCGGCGATGCCCTGCGCGTCGGTTGGCCGCAGTGATCGACGAGCGCGGAACAGGTGGAGCAACAACAGAGGAAAGGCCGCCTCGATGTCGATCCACGAGCCGAAGAACGACGGCACCTGCAGCACCCGGTTGAAGCGTCGGGGGAAGCGGGCATTCAGCACACCGACCGCCGTCCACGCCGAGCGGCGAGTCGACGGTCGCAGGGATCGCCACTCCCGCCACGCACGGGCCGGCAGGCCGCCGCTCACGCGTAGCTCGCACGCAGCAGACGGGCCGCCGACTCGAGGTGCTCGATCTTCGAACAGGCGTGGTCACGTGGCAGGAACCACATGCCGCAGTCGGGCGCCAGCTTCAACCGATCGGGACCGACGACCTCGACGGCATCGCGGGCGCGGGACTCGATGTGCTCGACGGTCTCCACCGGCGCCTCGGTGTCGAGGTTCAGCAGACCGAGGATCACGTCCTTGTCACCGGCGGCCTCGAGCAGTTCTGGCTGATGGTTGGGCTGTTCGTACTCGAGCGAGATCTGATCGACTCTGCTCGCTGCCAGGAGGCCGAGCGCCTGCTCGTACACCGGTGTGGCCCGCTTCTCCGCGATGTTCTTCGAGTAGCCGTAACACATGTGCACCGCGGTTCGGGTCTCGACACCTGCCAGCGCCCGGTCGATGGCTTCGGTCGCGTAGCCTTCGCACTGGCTGTATCGGAAGTGCACCTCTGGCTCGTCGATCTGGATGAGATCGATGCCGAGCGATTCGAGGTGGCGGATCTCCGTGTTGATCACGTCGGCCAAGGCCAAGGTGAGCGCGGCCTGATCTCCGTAGAACTCGTCGACGAGACGCAGGCCCAGGCTGACCGGACCGACGATCGTGACCTTGCTGCGGTTGGCGGCGTAGCGTTGGAGGAACCGAGCGGCGTCGGCGAGCACCGGCTCGGTCCACGTCAGGGCGCCGGTGACGCGGGGCTGCTCGAACTTCGGGGGGGGCGGCGGCTCCGCGCCCTCGACCACGACCGGTGCCGGTGCGACCGGACGAGGCTTCATCGTCAGGAACTCGCCCACGTCGTTGGAGAAGTTGGTGACCGCTCCCTGCTCGTCGGAGTCGATGCCACCGAATTGGTAGAAGTGACCGGAGAACGTCTGACGCCGGCACTCGCCGTCGGTGGCGTAGGTCAGCCCCGCACGGTTCTGGTCGGTCACGGCGAGTCGCACGGCATCATCGAGCGCTTCGGGCAGGTGGTCGGGATCGATACGCCACCACGAGCCTTCACGCCCATAGACCATGTCGTGGTCGGCCAGCCACTTGGGCTTGCACCAGCTCCCCACGAGTTGAGTGGCGAATCGTTCGTCGGCACCGATGGTCATGCACGCGACGCTAGGCGGACGGCCATTCCGTCGACCAGACTGTCGACTCGACGCACGGGGGTGGGTACATGCAACGACTCAGTGGGATGGACGCTTCGTTCCTCTATCTGGAGACGCCGTCGAGCCACATGCATGTGGCCATGACCGGGATCTACGACACGTCGACCATGACAGGCGGCTACAGCTTCGACACCATCAAGGAGCACATCCGCTCGCGGTTGCACCTGGTGCCCCCGTTCACCCGGCGACTGGTCGAGGTGCCGTTCAAACTGCACCATCCGGTCTGGGTCAATGACCCCAACTTCGACCTCGACTACCACGTGCGCCGCATCGCGGTGCCCGCCCCTGGCGGTCGGCGCGAGCTGGCCGAGATGGCCGCACAGATCGCGTCGGTCCCGCTCGACCGCAGCCGCCCACTGTGGGAGGCCTGGATCATCGAGGGCGTGAAGCAGGAGCGCATCGGCTTCGTGGTGAAGGTGCACCACTCCGCCATCGACGGGGCATCAGGCGCCGAGATCATGACCTCGCTCTACGACTTGGAGCCATCCCCATCGAACCCGCCGACGGACGAGGACTTCGAGGCCGAAACGATTCCCTCAGACGCCGAGCTGGTCTCATATGCGCTGGCCTCGAAGCTGCGCCGGGCCACCTCGCTGCTGCCGCTGGTGGCACGCACGCTCGAAGGCGTGAACAACGTGGTGCGCAACCGCACCGACTCCGAGGGCAAAGTCGGCGCCGTGCCGCTGACCGCGCCGCGCACTCCGTGGAACGCGTCGATCACCGCTCAGCGGCGAGTCGCCTTCGCCCGCATCAACCTCGCCGAGGCCAAGGCGGTCAAGGACGTATTCGGCGTGAAGATGAACGACGTGGTGTTGGCCGTGGTGGCCGGGGCGCTGCGCAGCTACCTGCAACAGCACGACGCTCTGCCTGAGGAATCGCTCATCGCGGTGTGTCCGATCTCGGTGCGCACCGACGACGAAGTCGGTGACGGCGGCAACAAGGTGTCCGCAATGTTCGCGTCGCTGGCCACCGAGATCGCCGATCCGGTCGAGCGACTCCGCGCCATCACCGTTGCCACCGAGGGCGCCAAGAACGAGCACAACGCACTCGGGGCCCGGATGCTCACCGAATGGGGCGAGTTCGCCGCGCCGAGGACGTTCGCACTGGCGTCGCGCTTGTACTCGTCGATGAGCCTGGCCGACCGCCACCGCCCGATCCACAACCTGGTCATATCGAACGTGCCCGGCCCACCGTTCCCGCTGTACCTCGGCGGGGCCGAACTGGTGGCGGCCTACCCCATGGGACCGATCATGGAGGGCGCCGGGCTCAACGCGACGGTGCTGAGCTACCGGGACTCAATCGACTTCGGCTTCATGGCGTGCCGCGAGTTGGTGCCCGACCTGTGGGATCTCGCCGGTGCAGTGGCGCCCGCCTTCGAGGAACTCAAGGCTGCTGCAGCCGCCCAGACCGCAGCCGCCAAACCAGCG
>JBBQLA010000177.1:0-5846 GCA_038327485.1 Acidimicrobiales bacterium | reverse complement strand
CAGCGCCCGAGGCGGCTGGCTTCAGCGCCGCGTCCTTGGTGGACGAGCGCGTGGCACCTCCAGGTGACAGCGTCATCGAGGAGTCGGTGCTGTGGCCGACGAGGAATCCGCCGACACCGGTGAGCACTGCGACCAGCGCGGCGCAGCCGGTGAGGCCGCGGCGATGACGACGATGACGGGCCTCGATCCGTGAGGAGAGATCGTCCCAGTCGGAGGGAGGAGCGATCTCGGCGTCGACTGCGCTGAAGGAGCTGGACAGGGAATTGGTGAAATCGTCGTTCATGAGGGTTCTCCGCGCTTCGGGAGTGGTGGGTGGATCGGGGTGATGGTCGAACCGATGTCCTCGGGCTCGCCGAGAGCGGTTCGAAGCGCGGCGAGCGCGCGGTGGATGAGCGAGGCCACGCTGCCCACCTTCACTCCCAACGCTTCGGCGATCGCGGCGTCAGGAAGATCGGCATGGAAGCGCAACACAACAGCGGCTCGTTGCCGTTCGGGCAGCGCGGCCAGCACGTCGGTGAGGTGGTGGGCGTCGAGTTCGGACGCCTCGGCGCGCAGTACGGGTCGGGCGCGATCGCGTCCTCGGCGACGGTGCAGGCTGGCCGCGCCGTTGACCAGGCTCCGGCGGAGGTACGCCTCGGGATGGTCGACACGGTGCCAGTTGCGATGCAGGCCGCAGAAGGCGTCCTGGGTGACGTCGCGAGCGGTATCCCAACTGCCGGTCAGGAAGCGTGCGACCCGGACTGCTCCCTCGAATTCGGTCCGGTAGAAGTCGGCGAATCCGAGATGACTCGTCGGAGTTGCGGGTCGCGGCAACACCTCGAGTTCGATCGTGAACCGCTCACCAGAGGCGAGCGAGTCCGTTGGGTCATCCACCGATTCCTCCCACAGCACCTCGGTCGTCTCGAGAACGCTGCTGCTCGAGACAGTTGTGTTCGACACGGTTGTGTGGCTCATCGGCTGTACTGACGCCGAGCCTCCTCGAATCCTTGCAGTCAGCCGTGAAAAATGTTTGGATCCGGTTCAGTCGGTCATGTCCTCGTCGAGGAGCTCGATGTCCCAACGGTCCAGGCAGTCCTCGCAGCGGTACGCCGCGATGATCGCTCCCGACCCGTCCCCCGCCTCGTCGCGGTCATCCGCGACGGTCAGGAGATGGCAGAGTCCGCCGCAGTCGACACAGGTGATGTGGGGTGGGGCCTCGATGCGTGCGACGTTATCGGCTATGAGAGTTTCGCCATGAGAGTCGTCGCCGGCACCTGCCGTGGTCTCACCATCGCCGCGCCTGCGGGCACCGGCACGCGCCCGACACCCGATCGGGTGCGCGAGTCGGTGTTCAACTCGCTGCGGTCGATGGACGCCCTCGACGGCGTGACCGTCGTGGACCTGTTCGCCGGAAGTGGTGCGTTGGGCATCGAGGCGTTGTCGCGGGGCGCAGCGTCGGCCACCTTCGTCGAGTCCGACGCCGCCGCGTGCCAGGTGATCTCCACCAACCTGGCCAAGTGCGGCCTGGACGATCGGGCCCGGGTCGTTCGTGGTGACGCGACGTCGTGGCGGCCCTACGGATCGACTCCCACCGGACTGGTGCTCGCCGACCCGCCGTACGCCTTCGATGGATGGACAGCCCTGCTGGCCGAGTGGTCAGCGGAGTGGATCGTGGTCGAGTCCGACCGCGAGATCGCTCTCGGCGAACGTTGGGAGATCGTGCGTTCCAAGACCTATGGCCAGACACACGTGACCGTGGCACGAGGTGTCGCCTCGCCCGACGATCACCCTGCTGGAGGTTCGTGACTCACCGTGTCTCGAACGGCGGCACTAGCGTTGTGGCCGTGTCAGTTCGATCGACCGCTGAGGAGCGCCGGTGACCGTCGTCTTGTACCCGGGCTCGTTCGACCCGATCCACAACGGCCACGTCGAGATCATCGAAACCGCGGCCCGATTGTTCGATCGGGTGGTGGTGGCGTCAATGCGGAATCCGCAGAAGGGCGAGCCACTGTTCTCGCTCGAGGACCGGCAACACCTCATCGAGGAGGCGACCGGGCATCTCGGCAACGTCGAGGTCACCATGTTCAGCTCGCTCGTGGTCGATCTGGCGCGTGATGTCGGCGCTCATTTCATCGTCAAAGGACTCCGAGCGGTCTCCGACTTCGAGTCCGAGCTGCAGATGGCCCAGATGAACAAGCGGATCAGCGGCGTCGACACGTTGTTCATTCCCACCACCAGCTCGCACTCGTTCCTGGCCTCGAAGCTGATCCGCGAGGTCGCCCGGTTCGGCGGCAACATCGAAACCATGGTTCCGCCCTGTGTCGACGCACGTCTGAAGGAGCGCTATCCGCATGAGCGATCGTGAATCACACCACCAGGCAGCGGCGCCATCGCCGACCCAGACGATCGAGGCAGGACTGCCATCGGTGTCGACCGACCAGCTGCTCCGCCAGCTGTTCGAGCTGATCGAGGGGGCGAAGAACCTTCCGATGTCCACTTCGGTGCGCATCGAGCGCGATGAGGTGCTCGACCTCATCGAGGGCGCCATCACGCAGCTCCCCGACGAGCTCCGCGCGGCGCGCTGGTTGTTGAAGGAACGTGATGAGGTGCGGGCCAAGGCGCGACGCGAGGCCGAGGAGATCATCGAGGCGGCATCGGCCCGAGTGGCGCAGATGGTGAACCGCTCCGAGGTGGTCAAGGCCGCTGAGCACCATGCCCGCGAAGTGACCGACACAGCTGACGCCGACTCGCGACTCATGATGCGCCAGGCCGAGGACTACTGCGACCAGAAGCTGGCCAGCTTTCAGGTCGCCCTCGAAAAGATCCAACGCACCGTGGCGTCGGGCCGGCAGCGGTTGGCCGCCACCGTCGAGGAGATCGAGCTGGGTCGGGGCAAGGACGACGTCGATCCCGGCGGCTTCTTCGATCACGAACTCGATTGACCGCCGTGTCTCGTGACCGCTCCGGGCTGGTCGACATCGCAGATCTCCGACGACATCTCGGCGAGCGGCGTGACGTGTCGCTGTCAGTGACCCACGAGGGCCTCGTCGTTGGGTCGTCGCGAGTCGAATCGACCGATCTGCTGGCCGTGACCGCCACCCTCGAGTCCATTTCGGAGGGCGTGACGGTGGTGGGTGAGGTCGGCGCGCACTGGCATGGGGCGTGTCGTCGGTGCCTCGACGACGTCGAGGGAGATCTGGTCGCGCCGGTGTCGGAGATCTTTTCGGACCGCCCGATCGAAGGCGAGACCTACCCGATCGGAAACAACCAGATCGACTTGGCCGAGATGACCCGCGACGCCGTGTTGTTTGAGTTGCCGACAGCGCCGTTGTGTCGCGACGACTGTCCCGGTCCGGCGGCCGACGTCTTCCCGGTGACGGTCGAATCTGACGACGAACCAGCTGAGCCGCAGCGTGACCCACGGTGGGCCGCGCTGGACGTGCTGCGAGACCTTCCGGCCGGCGGCGAGTCCTCCGATCCACAGATGAGCTGATTTCCCCGCTGACTTTCCCAGCGGGTACTGTCGTCGCTCTGTCAGGCGCTGCCGCGCCCGTGGCTCGACCCCAGGAACAACGATGGCTGTCCCCAAGAAGAAGATGTCGAAGTCCAAGAGCCGGAGCCGTCGGGCGTCCGCTTGGACCCTGAAGACGCCGGCTCGCAGCCTGTGCCCGCGTTGTGGCATCACCAAGTTGCCGCACATCGTGTGTAACAACTGTGGTTGGTATGCCGGCCGCCAAGCCCTCGACGTCGACTGACAGATCGAGTCTGACGGTTCCTGACCTCATTGCGCTTCCCGTTGCAGTCGATGCGATGGGTGGAGATCACCTCCCCGCCGTGGTGGTGGCCGGCGCCTTGCGCGCCCTCGACGCCGGAGTGCCAGTGATGCTGGTCGGCGATCCCGAGAAGATCGGCGACACCGGGGGTCTCGAGGTCTTCGCGGCATCCGAAGTCATCGGCATGGACGACGATCCCGGTCGCGGGGTTCGCACCAAGAAGGACTCGTCGATCGTGCGAGCCGCCGAGTTGGTGCGAGATGGCAAGGCCTCAGCGATGGTCGGGGTGGGAAATTCCGGCGCCACGATGGGTGCGGCGTTGCTGCGGATCGGCCGGATCCGAGGGGTGAAGCGGCCCGCCATCGCGGCGTCGATCCCGGTGCCGACCGAGCCCGGGCGTCGCACGGTGTTGCTCGACGCCGGCGCCAACGTCGACTGCACGCCCGAGATGCTCGCCCAGTTCGGCCGCATGGGTGCGGCGTTCGCTCGTGTACACCTCGACGTCGAGCGTCCAACGGTCGCCATTCTCAGCATCGGGGAGGAGGCCGGCAAGGGCAACGCCCTGGTCCGAGACGCGACGGCGTTGCTCGCCGGTGAGCCGTTTGCCCAAGCGACCGGCGCGATGTTCATCGGTAATGCCGAGGGTCGGGACATCTTCGGGGGGACCTACGACGTGGTCGTGACCGACGGGTTCACCGGCAACGCTGTGCTCAAGGCGATGGAAGGAGCGACGATCGCATCTGCAGCGCTGTTCCGAGCGATCCTGGCCGACCGGTCCATCTCGATCGGCGAGTTCGACCAGCTCCTCAGCGACATCGACCCCGATGAGCACAACGGCGCCTTTCTGTTGGGAATCGACGGGGTGTGTGTCATCGGCCATGGAGCGTCGGGAGAACGAGCGGTCACGGTGGCCATCGAGACCGCTTACGGGTTGGCAACTGCCGGTGTCGTCGACGCAATCACCGCCGCGCTCGCCTCGTGACGCCGTCCGATCCGGTGATTGATCACGTCCCCTCAAGTACCCTGCAACGCCGTTTTGATCCATTTCAGATGGTTTCATGCGGTCTCCGTTCGGGGGGCTCACATGGCTATGATCCGGCCCACGCGACCATCGGGTCGATCAGGAGCGCTCGTTTTGCCGGCAGAGACACACACCCAACAGGCACCCCTGGATCGTGCCGCCATCGTGGCTCTCATCGCCGACCGACTGGCCGAGATCTTGGAGATCGATCCGTCGCTCGTGCAGCCGGACAAACGGTTCGTTGCCGACCTCGGCGCCGACTCCCTGGCGCTCATCGAGCTGGTGGAGATTCTCGAGGACGAGTTGGGTGAGCGGACGGTCGGTTTCCGAATCGATGACGACGATCTGGAAGACCTCGAGACGGTCGGAGACGCCGTCGACTACGTCCTGTCGCGCCTTGGCTGAGCACGAGGCGCTCGAAACGCGGATCGGATACCACTTCGTCGATGCGGGGTTGCTCGAGCTGGCGCTTCGGCATCGTTCGTGGTGTTCGGAGAACGGCGCAGTGGAGTCGAACGAGCGACTGGAGTTCCTCGGCGACAGCGTGCTGGGCCTGGTCGTCACCCGGCAGCTGTTCGTCTCGCTTCCTGGGCTCGACGAGGGGTTGTTGGCCCGCCACCGAGCGGAGCTCGTCAACTGGCGGACGCTGTCCGAACTGGCCCGTGAGATCGAGCTCGGCGCGTCGATCCGACTCGGCCGCGGTGAGATCTCGACCGGCGGTTCCGACAAGTCATCGATCCTGGCCGACGCGTTGGAAGCGGTGTTCGGCGCGGTGTTCCTCGATGCCGGGCTGGAAGCTTCGGCCGCGGTGGTGCTGAGCCTCCTCGGGAGCCGAGTCAGCCTCACCGGTGCCGACGCCTTCAGCGATCACAAATCCCGACTTCAGGAGTTGGCCGCCGCCACCGGTCGAAGCGTTCCGGAATACAGCATCATCGGCGAAGGGCCGGACCATGACCGCTGGTACCGGGCTGAGGTGACCGTGGGGGAAATCCACGGTGACGGTGCCGGTCGAAGCAAGAAGCAAGCCGAGCAGGGCGCGGCGCAGGTCGCGTGCCAGCTGATTTCAGGCGAGG
>JBBQLA010000176.1:0-5857 GCA_038327485.1 Acidimicrobiales bacterium | reverse complement strand
CGCGAACAGGGTGACGCCGACCCCCCGCCGAGCCAGGTACCCCGCGGCCACCTGGCCATCTGCGCCGTTGTTGCCGATGCCGGCGAGGACGATCACGCGGCGCCCATAGGTGCCTCCCAACATCTCGATGGCGACCCTGGCCACCGCTGCCCCGGCGCGCCCGATCAGCACCGACTCGGGCTCTGGCGCGGCCGCGTCGATCGCTCCCATCTCGTCGGGCGTCACGACCGGAATCACCCGGCGCTCCCGATCCGACGTTCAGGTCCGAGCGCCACCACGAACGCCGCAGCCACCTCATCGGTGTGGGTGAGGCTCACCATCCACCCATTGATGCCACGCGCTTCGGCCCGATCACGACCCGCCCCGCTGAGCACCAGCGACGGCTCGCCCTGAGGGCCCCGTTCCACCTCGATGTCGGCCATCGCCACCGAGAACAGCCCGGTGCCGAACACCTTGATCACGGCCTCCTTGGCGGCGAAACGAACCGCAAGGTGCTGCTCGGGCGCACCCTGTGCCAGGCAGTAGTCACGCTCGCGCGCGGTGAGCACCCGATCGATGAAACGCGGCGTGCGGCTCATCACTGTGCGCATCCGAGCAATCTGCACCAGATCCACGCCGATGCCGACCACGCCAGGGCGGTCCGCCAACCCGGCCACCTCCCCAAGCGCCGGCGTCGTCATCCCCGCCAGCGGTTCGCCAACTCGAGGATCGGCTCGGTCAGCAGATCGAGGATCGGCTGCTCCGCCAACAGATCCTCACGGAAGGACTCCTCGGTCTCTGTCACCAGTTCACGTAGCGACTGGTACCGGCTGCGGTAGCCACGCAGGACCGCCCGCGCCGTGGCGGCGTTCAGTTCTTCGACCAATCGCAGGTGGAGCAGAGTGAGACCGGTGGTCACGCCGTCCTTGGTCTCCGGGATGATCACCACGACCCGGCCGTCCGAGCGGCCTCGCACGACCATCAGCTCCTGCTCGCGAGCGACCAGGTGCTTCGTTCCGCGGAGTCGCTGGTCACGCTCGGTCCGAGACGTCAGCTGCAACGCGATGCCACCGCGATCGACGACCACTGCGGTGGCGTCGTCGTCCTCGACACGGTCCACCCGGTAGCGAGTGTGGCCGACCACCTCGGCGACAGCGGGATCGAGCTCGCCGAGCGATCGCAACGTGGCGTAGGCCAACCGGTCTCGTGGCGCTCCCGCCGACAACGTCGCGACCACCAGCGGCACCGTGAGCAACGATTCGTCGGAGCGACTGATGCCGACCGTGACCGTCTTGGCCTGGTGCTTGATGGCGTCGACCGGACGCGTCAGCTCCTCGATGCCGGAGGTGAGCGCCGCGGTCAGGTCGTCGAGCACGACACCGGGTGTGCCAACTTTGCCGAACTCGGACTGGTAGCTCGACAACGACGAGATCCCGGTGGCGTACCGCAACAGCGCGGCCACCCGAACGGCGGTGCCCGCCTCGAGGTGACCGTTGTACGAACCGGAGCGCAACCCATCGTTGAACGAGCCCGCCAACGGAGTGAGTTCGCGGCGGAGGTAACCGAGGAGCCACTCGCCCGACTGACGGTCGGAGTCACCACTGGCAATGACCTGCTCGATGGCGGCTCGGGCCTCGCGCAGCGGAAGAGCTTGGGCGTCGATCGCCAACGCGGCTTCGTACCCGAACAGATGACCGACCATGGCGGACAGAACGAAAGCCAGTCGAGGATCGGTGTCGGGGACGGTGATGACCCCCAACGCGGCCGACGGCGCGTTCCCTTCGGTGGCGATGACGATGGGGGCGGCCTTGTGCGCCCGATAGATGGCGACCTCCTTGCCGACATCGCTCGCCGTGGACCCGACCAGACCGGCGGCACACACCAGGATGAGCGGCTCGGCCGACAGGTCGATGTGCTTCTTGTCCTCGGTGGCGTCACACGCGATCGACTTGTAACAGAGCTCCGACAATTTGATCCGGATCTCCCGGGCGGCGATCTGGTTCGGCCCATTGCCCACGATCGCCCAATACCGGCGCGACGGGGCGAACTGCCGGGCGACGGCGCCGATCTCCTGTCGGCGGGTCAGCGTCGCGTCCATCAGGTCCGGCAGCTGCCGCAGTGCGGCGAGCACTCGCTGCTGGGCCGGATCGTCCGACGACACCGCCCCCGGGATCCGAGCCGCCAGCCCATGGGCCAGCAAGAGCCCTGCGGCGATCTGCGCGTAGAACGCCTTGGTCGATGCCACGCTCATCTCCACGTCACGACCATCGGAGGTGTACAGCACTCCATCGGCCTTGTCGCACAGATCACTGTTTCGACGATTCACGATGGCGATGACCCGAGCGCCGCGACCTCGTGCCAGGTCGACGGTGCGGTTGGTGTCGGTGGTCGTGCCGGACTGCGAGATGGCGAGGATCAGCGTGTCGCTCATGTCGGGTCGGAGTCGGAAGCCGCTCAGCTCGGTCGCCGGCAACGCTTCGACGCGGACGAGGGTGTCACCGACCAGATCGGTGAGCGCCAAAGCCAGGCTCTGCCCGGCGATCGCCGCGGTGCCTTGACCGATGACCAGCACCCGATTGATCGATCCCGAAGCCAGGTCGTCGCCGATCTCGGCGGGGATGGTCGTCGTCCCCAACACAACGGTGAAGTGACCATCCCGCTCGACGAGCTTGCCCCGCAGCGTCTTGCGGAACGAACCCGGGGCGTCACTGATCTCCTTGAGGAGAAAGTGGGGGAAGTCGCCCCGGTCGATGTCGCGTGTGGTGATCTGCGCAGTCGCCAATTCATCTTCTGTCACCGGCAGCTCGGTCCCGTCGTAGGACCATCGAGTGATGCCCTCCAGCGTGCCGGCGTGGCGGGAATCGAGCTGAAGGATCTGGCCGCGGCTTCCGGTCGGATTGTCGAGGTCTGCCGGTGTCTCGCCGTCCATCCGAAGGAACGATGAGGTGTCCTCCACGATGCCGTACGACTCGGAGGCCACGATGAAGGCGTCCTCGGCGATCCCGACGTAGAGCGCCTGGCCGCTTCCACGCAGCGCCAATCGCAGCACCGTTGAGTCGGAGGCCTCGCTGACACCGATCGCGACCGAACCCTCGAGCGCGGCCACTGTGTCACGGAAGGCATCGACACTGGAAGCGCCCTTGGACAACTGGCGCGACACCAGCGTGGGAATGACCTTGGCATCTGTCGTAATCGACCCCGGGATCTCGAGGGTCTCCGACGCGATGAGGTCGGCGAAGTTGTCGACGTCACCGTTGAGCACCGCGGTCACGAAGGGAGCGCCGGGTCGTTGCGTCTCGTCAGAGCTCTGCGGATGTGCGTTCGGTTCGCTGATGATCCCGATCGAAGCCCAGCGTGTGTGCCCGAGGATCAGCGCCTCGGCGCGGTCGCTCGCGAGGGCGAGCCGCAGGAGCTCGTCAGCTCGGATGGCCGCTCGGAGCACCTCGGTGTTGTCGCCCAACTCGCCGATCTCCGCGGCTGCCTTGTACACGAACACCAACGAGTCACCACTGACCCGGACCGTGCCGGAGGTGAAAGTGGTATCGGACCGGCCGGCGATGAGTGAGTTGATGGCGCTGTCGTCGAGGTCGAGGCCGTGGCCGGACACGAGGATCTCGATGCCCGCAGAGTCCCTTCCGCGAACCTCCAGTCGATCCAGCGCGGAGAGGGCCTGATGCAGCGACAACAGCGCGGCGGCTCCGGCGCCGTGCCCGGTCGAGCCGCCCAGGGAGCTGACCTGAGCAGCGGCGCGGAGGCGATCTCGTTCGATGGCCCACGCCGCATCCTTGACCGTGATCAACGCGGCGTTGACGGCCTCGATCCGCTCGTCGGACGACTCCGCCAGCACCTGCTCGATCGTGGCGTCGATGGCAGCGATCTCCGCGGACACCACACCGATCGCATGGGCGACGCGTCCGGACGAATCGGCGAGCAGACCCAGCACGCCTGACACACCACGAAGCTCAGCATCGACCGATTCGAGGATCGTGGCGCAACGGCTGAGTCGCTCGACCAGATCCTCGTCGGTGCCGAGCAGCGTCGAGGCCGCTTCGACGCGGGCGACCACGTCGGACAAGTCGATTGGGGTTCGATCCGTGGTGCGGCGCAGCACGGCGATGATTCCACACATCGTGTGTCTCTCCTCGATCGATCAGATGCGGCATCCGACGGGAACCACCGGATCGATCCTAGGGAGCCTGGGGCCGAAGAGCATCCCCACCCCGCCCGAATGGACTCAGTCGGCCGCTGTCTCGATGGCTCGACACAGATCGCCAGCGATGCGTTCGGCCGCCTCGCTGGTCGGCGCTTCCACCATCACTCGGACCAGCGGCTCGGTGCCACTCGGGCGGATCAATACCCGGCCGTCGTCGCCCAACTCGGTTTCTGCTGCGGCGATCGCGGCAGCAATGCGGTCGTTGAGGTCCGCCGGTCGATGGGTCAATCGCACGTTGCGGAGGACCTGCGGGATGCGTTGCATCGCCTCGCCCGCCAGTTCGGCCAACGTGCGGCCGGTGCGTCCCATCACGTCGGCCACGATCAGCGAGCTGAGCAGTCCGTCCCCGGTGGTCACGACGTCGCGGAAGATCAGATGCCCGGACTGTTCTCCGCCCAGCGACAACCCACCCCGCTCGATCTCCTCGAACACGTACCGATCGCCCACCTGCGTTTCGAGCACGTCGATACCGGCTCGCGCCATGCCTTGACGGAACCCCAGGTTACTCATGACCGTCACCACGACCGTCGAGTTGGTGAGACGACCACGCGCGTTGAGGTCACGAGCGCATACGGCGATGAGGTGATCTCCGTCGATCATGGCCCCGGACGCGTCGACCGCCAGCACCCGATCGGCGTCGCCGTCGTAGGCGAACCCGACCTCCGCTCCGAGCCGGACCACCTCGGCCTGCAGACGTTCCGGGTGAGTCGAGCCCGTCGCCTCGTTGATGTTGATGCCGTTCGGCCGGTCGCCGATGACGGTCACCTCGGCCCCAGCCCGTCGGAAGACCTCTGGGGCAACGTCGCTGTTCGAGCCGTTGGCGCAGTCGAGTACCACGACGAGTCCGTCGAGGCGGCGCCCCTCCAACGCGTCGAGCACCGTGGCCTCGTAGCGTGCGGTGGCCGACCCCTCGACGTGGCGAATCACCCCGACTCGTTCGCCGGTGGGGGCATCGTCGGTCGTGGAGCCGGATCGCAGTCGGGAGACTTCGGCCTGGAGTTCGTGCTGGACGGCATCGCTGAGCTTGAAGCCTCCCGGAGCGAAGAGCTTGATCCCGTTGTCCGCAAAGGGGTTGTGACTGGCAGAGATCATCGCTGCCGGATGGTCATCGAGGGCGGACAGGATGGCAACAGCAGGGGTGGGCACGACGCCCAACAACTCGACATCGACTCCTTCGGCACATGCGCCGGCCGCCAACGCGGCCTCCAACATGGTGCCCGAACGGCGGGTGTCTCGACCGATCAGCAGTCGAGTGCCACCCAGGACTCGGGCCGCGGCACGGCCCAGTGCAGTGGCGAACTCGACGGTGAGCTCGGCGTTGGCAAGTCCCCGGACGCCGTCAGTTCCGAACTGCATGGAACAGTGCGACAGGCCGGGGGAACCGCGGGATCGAAGCGACTAGCGCTTCGAGTACTGCGGAGCCTTACGAGCCTTCTTGAGGCCGTACTTCTTCGATTCCTTTTCACGTGCGTCGCGGGTGAGGAATCCAGCCTTGCGCATCAGCGGACGGGCCTCGGCGTCGAGGGCCACGAGGCCACGGGCGATCCCAAGGCGCATGGCTCCGGCCTGGCCGGCGATGCCCCCACCGTGGATGGTGGCGTCGACGTCGTAGGTCTCGGTGGTCTCGGTGACCTCGAGGGGCTCACGCAACACCATGCGATGAGT
>JBBQLA010000175.1:0-5870 GCA_038327485.1 Acidimicrobiales bacterium | reverse complement strand
CAACCCCAGCCCCACCGGGCCTGATCATCGCCAACTCACAGCTGACCGCCGCACCTGAAGCACCAGGTGCGAATCGCCGCGCCTCAGACCGGCCAGCTGATCGTGTAGTCGATGGTCGAGCCGGTGATGGTGGTGAAGCTGAACAGTGCGATCCACACCTGCCAGCACGGATCGATCGTCGTCAAGGTGAACGAGCCGCCGGTGTCAGGAAACAGGTTCAGGTCGTTGGCTGCGTGGTCTGAGTCAGAGTAGAGCTTCACCCCGGCGAGGCTGGTGTGGGGCCCACCGTCGATCTTCACGTGCGTGCCGACCGGAGCACAGATCGTGGGGGAGAAGTAGTTGGCCTGATACAGCGAGTCGCCGGGAACCAACGTGCCGCTGATCGGCGAGGTCGGGCCCGGGTCGGCTGGCGGAGTGCAGGCGGCGGTGAGTAGCAGCGACGCGATCACCGCGACGAGAAAGCGAAGCCGAGGACGTTCGATGTGTTTCATCACGCCCGCACACTACGACGAGTGACTCAGAAGTTCTTGGGGAGTCCCAGTCCGCGGCGGGCGATGATGTTCTTCTGGATCTCCGACGCGCCGCCGCCGATGGTGTCGATCACGGTGTAGCGGTAGGTCGACTCGGAGCGACCCTCCATGGGGGCATCGGGCGTCTTCACCCGCAGCTGCGAACCAGGTCCGCCGATGTCCATGGCGCTACTGGCCAGCCGCTTCGACAGCTCCGTGGCGAACAACTTGTACTCCGACGCCGGAACGGTCGGCGGCTGATACGGCTTGCCGGCGCGCACGAGATGCTCGACCTTGACCGCCTCGGCCACGAAGGTCAGCCCCATCACCCGGGCAACCTCGGCTTCGGTATGCAGATTGGCCATCTTCGATCGCACGATCGGGTCGTCCTTGAGTGGCTCGCCGTCGCGAGTGGTCTCCCGCACGTACTCGGTCAACACGTCGAGACGCTGCTTGATCGGTGCGTAGGTGAACATGGTGAAGCGCTCGAGATCGAGCGCCTGGGAGATGTACTTGAAGCCGTAGTTGACCTTGCCCACGACGTACTCGTCGGGCACGAACACGTTGTCGAGCCACACCTCGTTGGTGCGCTCGTCGCCCATCGTCCAGATGCCGTTGATGGTGATGCCCGGGTGGTCCATCGGGATCAACATGAGCGAGATGCCGAGGTGCTTGTTGTCGGGATCGGTGCGAACGCCACACCAGTACCACTCGGCGAAGTGGGCCGACGTCGTCCAGGTCTTCTGGCCGTTGCACATCCATCCGGTGACACCGTCCTCGTTGGTGTGCTTCACACCCTTCAGCCGCATCGATGCAGCGTCGGACCCGGCGTTGGGCTCGGAGTACCCGACGGCGAACTCGACGTCGTTCTCCAGGATCATCGGGAGGAACTTCTCCTTCAAGAAGTCCGAACCGTGGGCGATGATCGTCTTGCCGATGATCCCGACGCCCTTGCCGATCTGCGGGCCACCCCGACCGGCGAGCTCCTCGTTGAGGATGTACTCGTAGACGCCCTCACCCTCGGTACCGCCGTACTCCTTGGGCCACGTCATCCCGAGCCAACCCTTGTGGCCGAGCTCCTTCATGAAGGCGCGACGCTTCGGGGTGTCGACGATCTGCGCCATGTTCTCGCGGGTGACGTCGAAGATGTCGATGTCGTCACGCTCGTCACAGAAGGTGACGACCTCGCGTGAGAAGTCCTGCTGCTCCGGCGAGAACTCGAAATCCATGGTGCTCCCTGTGGCCTGGCCAAATCTGACGGGTAGTCAGATCGTAGCGGGGGTCACGTCGGCGGGAGCAACTGTGCCGCTGCCGACCACGGGTCGAGCGACCGATCCAGCACCGCTTCGACAGCCTGATCGAACTCACCGGCCTCGGTGATCGACCGGGCACGCTCGGCGAGTTCCGCTGCCACCACGGCTCGCAGCTCGGCCTGGACCCGGGCTCGACGGCGCACCTCGAGTTCACCGCTCGCGACGAGGTGACGCCGGTGCGCCACCACCGCATCGAGCAGTTCGCCGACGCCGGCTCCCGTCGTGGCGACGGTGTCGATCACCGGCGGCCTCCATTCGCTACGAGCCCGCATGGTCAGCATCTGCTCGAGATCGCGGCGGGTGTCGCCCGCTCCGGGACGGTCGCTCTTGTTGATCACGAAGATATCGGCGATCTCCATGAGCCCTGCCTTGTTGGCCTGCACGGCATCGCCCCAGCCGGGGTTCATCACGACGACGACGGTATCGGCCGCGCCAGCGACCTCGACCTCGACCTGGCCGACCCCGACGGTCTCGATCACGACCCAGGGAGTTCCGACTGCATCGAGGACCCGCACTGCTTGTGGGGTCGCCACCGCCAGACCACCCAGATGGCCTCGGGTCGCCATCGATCGGATGTACACCCCGTCATCGAGCGTGTGGGCCGTCATGCGAACCCGATCACCCAACAGCGCTCCCCCGGAGAACGGCGATGACGGATCGATCGACAGGACCGCGACGGCGTCGCCCGACTCGCGCACGAGCGAGCACAGTTCGTTGGTCAGCGTGGACTTGCCGGCGCCCGGTGACCCGGTGATGCCGACCGTGTAGGCCGCTCCCCCGAGCGGGTGCACCAGTTGCGAGACCGCACGAGCCGTCGCTCCCCCGCGTTCGGCGAACGAGATCAGTCGGGCCAACGCGGCGCGGTCACCTTCACGCGCTCGTGCCACGAGCGCCGCCGGTTCGTCGCTCCCGCTGGTCATCTCACCAGGATGTCAGAGTGAGACGGCCGTGCCGTCCTCGATCAGCTCGTCTTCGCCGGGCTGGATCACCGAGGTCACACCCGGGACCCGGTCCTTCATGATCCGCTCGATGCCGGCCTTCATGGTGACCGTCGACGCAGGACAACTCACACACGCGCCGGTCAGTTCGACCTGAACGATGCCGGTGAACTCGTCGACGTCGAGCAGATTGATGTCACCGCCATCAGCCTGGATGGCGGGCCTGATGATCTCGATGACGTCTGCTACCTGGCTGTACACAAGGGCTCCTTGAATGACTCCCCACGATAGGGGCCTCCGCCGCGTAGGTGGAACCCGCGCCGGGGTGAGAAACTTCCTGATGTGACGATTCTCTCGGTGGCCCTACTCGCACATCAGGGGGGCTGGGACGAGATGCTGATGGTGGCCGCGCCGATCGCTCTCTTCTACGGAATCCTGCGGATCGCCAAGCGCCGAGCCGACTCCCTCCCTGACTCGGGATCGCTCGACTCCCGTGGCGAGGGCGCCGAATCAGACGCGGGTGACGTCGGCTCCAACAGCTGACAGCTTCTCGGCCAGGCGGTGATAGCCGCGGTCGATGTGGTGAGCGTCGTAGATCTCGGTCTCTCCCTCGGCCCGCAGCGCGGCGACCACGAGGGCAGCGCCGGCGCGGATATCGGTGGCGCGCACCTTCGCCCCGGACAGCAGCTCGACACCGTCGATGACCATGTGGTGGCCGTCCACGGAAATCTCTGCCCCCATGCGAGCCAACTCCCCGGCGTAGCGGAACCGACCCCCGTACAGGTTCTCGGTGGCGAAGCTGGTTCCGTCGGCGGTAGCCAGCGCGGCGACGAACAACGGCAACACGTCAGTGGCGATTCCGGGGTAAGGCAATGTCGACAGGTCGGTTGCGGCCAGTCGCCCGTGGTGCATCACCCACAGCCCCGCCGAGTCGGGTGACACCCGCACGCCCATCTCGCCGACCTTGCGGATGATCGACGACATGTGGTCGTGGCGCGCCCCCATCAGGGTCACTTCACCCCCGGCGGTGGCGACACAAGCCAGGTACGTGGCGGCCTCGATGCGGTCCGGAACCACCTCATGGTCGACGGGATGCAGCTCCTTGACCCCCTCGACAGTGATCGTCGAGCTGCCGGCCCCGAGCACGCGGGCGCCCATGCGATTCAGGAAGGCCGCCAGATCAGCGATCTCCGGCTCGCGCGCGGCATTGTCGATGGTGGTCTCGCCGTCGGCCAGCGTCGCCGCCAGCAGCAGGTTCTCGGTCGCCCCGTTCGAGGGGTACTCGAGCACCACTCGACCGCCGACGAGTCGGTCGACGCGCCCGTGGATGGTGCCGTGCAGCAACTCGAACGTGGCGCCCAGCGCCTCGAGGCCGTCCAGATGGAGGTTGATCGGACGCGACCCGAAGTCGTCGCCGCCCGGCATGGCGACATGCGCTTCGCCACATCGGGCCAAGAGCGGCCCCAGCAGCGCGGTCGACGCCCGCATCTTCTCGACCAACTCGTAGGGCGCTTCGGGCGCCAGCGTCTCGCCGGAGGTGACCTCGAGGGTCGAGTCGTCGATCCAACGGATGCTGCTGCCGATCGCGGTGAGAACCTCGCCCATCCAGTCGACATCGGAGATACGAGGCACGTTGCGCATGACGTACACCCCGGGTGCCAACACCGTCGCAGCCATCAGCTTGAGCACCGAGTTCTTGGCACCTTCGATGGGGATCTGGCCGGAGAGTTCCCCGGACCGACGCACCAACAAGTGACTCATTGCGGACAGTATGGCCCCGCCATGACAGTCGTCGTCTCCTCTCACGTCGTATCGAACCACCGGGTCGCATCGATCCTGAGCGCTCGCGACGACGCGCTGGTGGCCGAACGACAGGTCGAGCCCGGCCGGTTCGACCTGATCGAGGGACCGTTCCGACGGTGGACCCGCACCGTCGAGGTCACTCCCGTCGACGACACCCACTCCCGCGTGGACCAGCGCATTGGGTTCTCCGTCGCCATGCCGGTGTGGGGAATCGTGGGCGGACCGGCCATCGGACGGATGGTGCGTCGTCACGCCGTCGACCAGCACGTCACCCCGTGGTGGCTGCCGCCCGATCGCCTCAGCGAGCGAGCCGCCGACGTGGTGTCGCGTTGCTGCCTGCTGGCCGTGCTGGGCGGCTTCGTGGGTGGGCTCGTCGGGCAGACCATCACGTTCATCGGCACCGACCTCGACTTCCGAGTCGACGCGCAATCACGGGCGTTGGCGATCATCCGACTCGGGGCACTGCTCACCATGGTCGGCTTGGCGCTGGCCGATCGGCGGGGTCGACGACCGCTCATCCTCTGGACGGGCATCGGCGCCGCGTTGGCGTCGACGCTCGGGGCCCTGGCTCCCGATCTGGCGTGGGTCACTGCGTCGCAGTTGGCCTGCCGGGGTCTCGTTGCCATCAGCGTGTTGCTCCTGCCGATCCTGGCGGCCGAGGAGGTCCCCGCTGGGTCGCGGGCTCTGACCGTCGGGGTGATCACCATGGCGGGCGGCCTCGGCGTGGGCATGGTCCTGTGGGTCTTGCCGTTTGCCGACGTCAGCACCAGCGCGTGGCGGTGGATCTGGGCGCTGTCGGTGCTGGCCATCCCCGCCACCTGGGCCGTGTGCCGGGGGTTGCCCGAGAGTCGACGCTTTATGGCCCGCGAGGCCCGTCCGGTCACCGCAGCATCCGGCCCGCCGATCTGGAACCGCCGACTCGTGCTGTTCGGGCTGATCGTGACCCTGCTCTACCTGTTCGTGACTCCGGTGCAGCAACTGCAGAACGAGTTCCTCCGCCACGCCCGAGGCTTCTCGGCGACCCGCATCACGTTGTTCGTCATTGGCACCAACACGTGGGGAGGGATCGGGGTGATCGTCGGCGGGTGGATCGCCGATCGAAGGTCCCGGCACTCCGTCGCAGTCATCGCGCTGATCGGTTTGGCGGTCGGCAATGCGGCGATGTTTGCGTGGCACGGATGGTCGATGTGGGTGGCGTCGGCAGTGGGGTCGGTGATCGGCGCAGCCACCATCCCGTCGTTGGGGGTGATGTATCCCGAACTGTTCGACACGTCGGGGCGGGGAACCGCCAGCGGCATCCTCAACAT
>JBBQLA010000174.1:0-5881 GCA_038327485.1 Acidimicrobiales bacterium | reverse complement strand
GCACGCACCCGTTCCCGCGGTCGAGAAGCAGGCCAGCACGCCGGCCACGGGCTCCTCGAGGGCGACGAGTGTCGAGACCGCGCCGTGGTGGTCGCCGATCTCGGCGACCTCGTAGTTCGCCCGCCTCAGCAGTTGCCCGATGAGGTGGCCTGCATCGGAATGGTCGTCGACAACGAGCAGTCGACGCGACATGGGCACCGTCGGGCTGGGTTCAGTCTTGATTCGCTTCAGCAAGGGTCGCGCTCACAGGTGTCGAGTTCTCGAGGGCCTCGAGAAGGTGGATGGCGATATCGGCCACCCTCACCTGATCGTCCTCAACGCCCTCACCTTTAACCCCGTCGTCGATCATGATGTAACAGAACGGGCATGCGGTGGCGATACGCGAGGCCCCGGTGGCCAGCAATTCCTGGCTCCGTTCGACGTTGATCTGCTTCCCGGTGTGCTCTTCCATCCACATACGCGCACCGCCGGCGCCACAGCACATGCCCTTGGTCCCGTTGCGCGGTGCCTCGACGATCTCGATGCCCTTGAGCGAGCCGATGACCTTGCGGGGAGCGCTGTAGACGTCGTTGTGTCGGCCGAGGTAGCAGGAGTCGTGGTACACGACCCGCTCCTCGAGCTTGGCGTCGGTCATGTCCAGGCGACCATCGTCGATCAACTGCTCGAGCAGCTGGCTGTGATGGATCACCTCGTAGTGACCGCCCATCTGGGGGTACTCGTTGGCCAGGGTGTTGAAGCAGTGCGGGCACTGCGTGATGATCTTGCGGACCCCCATCGACTCCAGCGTCTCGATGTTCTGCATGGCCAGCATCTGGAAGATGTACTCGTTACCCGACCGGCGCGCGGGGTCACCCGTGCAGTTCTCCGATGGGCCGAGGATGGCGAAGTCGACTCCGGCGCGCTGCATGAGCTTGGCCATTGCCTGGGTGACCTTCTGGTTCTTGTCGTCGAACCCGCCGGCGCAACCGACCCAGTACAGGTACTCGGCTTCGACCGGGTCGCCGCCACCAAGGATCTTGATGCCCTCGATGTTGCTGGCCCAGGCGGCGCGGTCGTTCTGCGACAGGCCCCACGGGTTGCAGGAGTTCTCCATGGCCCGGTACGCGTTTCCGAGCTCGGTCGGGAAGTTCGACTCCATGAGCGAGAGGTAGCGCCGCATATCGAGGATCTTGTCGAGGATCTCGATGTTGACCGGGCAGTTCTCGTCGCACGCTTTGCAGGTGGTGCAGGCCCACACCTCTTCTGCGGTGATCCGCTCGAAGAGGCTGTCTGCGCCGATGGTGATCTCGGGGTCGAGGCCGATCGGCGGGGTGACGATCGGGAAGCCGGTGGCGGCCATCACCTCGCCGGTCTTCAGCACGATCTCGCGAGGATCGAGGGACTTGCCCGTGGCGTGCGCCGGGCACACTGCGGTGCAACGGCCGCACATGGTGCAGCTGTCGGTGTCGAGCAGTTGCTTCCAGGTGAAGTCCTCGATGGTCGAGGCTCCGAAGCTCTCGAGCTCGGTCTCCATCAGGTTGGGCATGGCCCTCATCGCACCCTTGGGTCGATCGCGGTCCTTGAGGTACATGTTCACCGGGCTGGTGAAGATGTGGCGCAGCATGGTGGACGGCAACAGCACCAGGAAGGCCACGAAGCTCAGGATGTGCACCGTCCAGAACACCCGATGACCGGCTGACAGCCACGAGACGTTCTCGACGATCTTGGCGAGCGGGTAGCCCAGCACGCTGAAGCGCTCGTAGGACGGCATGCCGACCAGGGCGATTCGGAAGGCTTCGGTGCCGAACCCGGTGATGCCGATCGCGGCCATCACGCCGAGGATCATGGCGTGCTCGGGCTTGGACTTGATGCGGATGCGGTACGGCTTCTGGATGTAACGGCGGACGATGGCCCAGCCGACTCCGAGGAGGAATGCGATGCCGGCCACGTCGGCCACGAGCGAGTAGGCCTTGTAGACGTCGCCGTGGAGGAACTTGAGCGCCTGGGGCACCTGCAGGTTGATCTCACCGACGGTGGTGACGGCCAACAGAATGATGAAGCTGAAGTACATCAGCGAGTGCATGATCCCGGCGGCCGGATCCCGCAGCAGGGTTTGCATGTACAGCCCGGCGCGCAGGTCGCCGGCGCGCCTCTTGACGTTCTTGACCGTCGTGGCCCGCTTGTCGGGACCGCCGCGCTGCCAGTTCCTCATGCGGTTCGAGAACGTCACGGCGCCATAGAGGATCGCGATGACCATCGTCAGGTAGAACGCCAGCTGCAGCGCCGCAGGGATGTTCTCGAAGTAGGGCCGCTGGATCTTCGACTTGTCCTCGACGACCCACACGTGTTCGCCCACGAAGCTGAGCGCAGTGATGGTGGCGAAGAGACCACCGACCACGAGAGGAATGTGGCGAGGCTTGAACCCGGACGACTTGGATTCGCTCGCCGTCTCGGTGTCGTGTGCGGTCGCAGTCATGGCGCGAAGGTAGCCCGTCGTCACGACCTGTCGGAACTTGTCAGGCGTGTGCGCTGCTGGGATCGAGTGCTCCCAAGCGCGAGTCGAGGTCGCGCACCATCGTCGCCATCGAAGTGAGGATCTTTCGGCTCAGGCCGGGGACTTCATCCAGCAACGCGAAGAATGCCCGCTGGCTGATGACGAGCAGCTCCATGTCGGTGTTCGCGACCACGGTCGCGGTGCGGGTGCCGCCATCGAGCAGGGCCAGTTCGCCCACGTGATCGCCGGGCCCGATGGTGGCGACGGTGTTGCCGTTGATCTGGATCGACGCCTCGCCGGAGACGACCACGAAGGCCTCGCGACCGCGCTCACCCTGGTTCATGAGCGTCTTGCCGGAAGCAATCGACACCTCGTCGGTGGCACGGGCGATCTTGGTCAACTCGCGTTGGTTGCACGAGTTGAACAGGTGGATGCTGGCCAAGTGCTCGAGATACGCGGTGGAACTCATGTCGCGAGCCTAGGTCGGCAACCCTGCTCGGGTCAGGGGTCGTGTGGCTACCATCGCTTGATGAACAATCTTCTCGAACCATTGCGCGAGACGCTCTCCGGGCAGCTGCAGCGGTTCCTGATCGGCGACGATCCGGTCGATGACGACAC
Source organism: Acidimicrobiales bacterium (assembly GCA_038327485.1). GTDB lineage: Bacteria > Actinomycetota > Acidimicrobiia > Acidimicrobiales > Microtrichaceae > JBBQLA01. The sequence goes on along the minus strand of JBBQLA010000174.1, from coordinate 2,790 downwards.
GCTCTCGTTGCCGCTGGGCGACCCCGGCCTCTTCGGACCGGACAGCGTGACCTGGCGGGTGCACGCTGACCGCGCCATGTTCGTGGGTGGCCTGCGGGCGCTGCTCTTGCAGACCATGCACCCGCTGGCCATGGCCGGGGTGGCCGAGCACTCCGACTACCGCCACGATCCGCTCGGTCGGCTCAATCGCACGGCACGCTTCATCGGCACCACCACCTTCGCCGGAACCGACGCAGCCCGGCAGGCGATCGACGTGGTGCGCTTCGTCCACCAGAGGGTCAATGGCATCGCTCCCGACGGTCGCCCCTACGACGCCAACGATCCGGCATTGCTGTGCTGGGTGCACTCGACCGAGGTCGCCAGCTTTCTCAAGGCGTATCAGCGCTACGGGGATGGCCCTCGTCTCACGAGCGCCGAGCGCGACCGCTACTACGCCGAGGTGTCACAGATCGCCATCGCACTGGGCGCCACCGACGTGCCGAAGTCGGAATCCGAGATGACCGACTACTTCGCCAGTGTTCGATCCGATCTGCGGGCGGACCGTCAGGCACGCGAAACCACTCGATGGCTGATGATGCCACCGTTGCCGCTCGCCGCGCGCCCCGCCTACACGGTGATCTGCGCGGCCGCGATCGCCATGCTCCCGAGTTTCATGCGACGCCAACTCCGGTTGATCCAGCCGCCGTTGAGTGATCCGTTGCTGATCCAGCCGGCGACCCGTTCGTTGCTGGGTGCCCTCGGTTGGGTCATGGATCCCGACAACGCGGCGGTCGCTGCGGCGCGGGTTCGCGCCGCAGGGTGATTCGCCGATCGCTCAGTATCTCTCGGAGCGATTTGTTGCATCTCTTGGGTTGACACCGCGCAGGTGCAGGCGCACGATCGAGTGGTCGCTGATGGTCAGTGACAAGACGACACAGGCCACGAAATCGCCACGTCGACCGGTCCATGGAGCGAACGATCGGATGCACGGGATCCGCCCTTCGAGGGTGGCCCAGTGACACCGGGTTCGGCTGCACGCAGGACCGACGACGTGGCGGTTTCGCGTCCCACCACCGGGTGACTTCGCTCGGGAGGTCTGCGGCGCGGCCCCCGCTACAGTTCCCGTGGTGGGGGCAACAAGATGAGGGAGAGCCGGTGAGCCGCGCGTGAGCATCATCGACCGCGAATGGAAGTCCGCGGCTCCGCGCGTTCGGCACGTCAAGCCCTTCGACTTCATCCGAGGCATCGGCGTGATCGGCGTGATCGCCGGCCACGCACTCCCCAAGGACACCCTGAGCTTCTCCGCGATGGTCGACTGGTTCCTGGTACTCAGCGGCTTCCTCATCACGACGCTGCTCCTGCAGGAACATCGCGAGACCGGGCGGGTGGCCCTCAAGAAGTTCTATGCCCGACGATCGCTGCGCCTGCTGCCGTCGCTGTACGTGACGCTGGCAATGACTGTCGCCATCGGCATCGGCCTGAAGCTGCTCGGTCGCAATGAGATCAACCACACGTTGTCGGGGTTGGCGAAGGAAGTCGTGTCCGCCGGGCTGTACGTGCACAACCTGGTCTTCCCCACCCAGAACGGTCTGTGGCTCGGTCAACTGTGGACGCTCGGCCTCTAGGAGCAGTTCTATCTCGTCGTCGGAGCGCTCATGTTGGTCGCCCTGTTCAAGGGCTGGATCAAGCCGCTCACTTGGATGATCGCCATCGCCATCGTGGCCATTGCGGTGGTTCGAGCTGGGTTCATCCCCGGACTGGTGTCCGGCCCGATCGTGGCGATCTGCGCGCAGCGCCCCGACTCGCTGATGGTTGGCATGTTGGCGGCGTTGTTGTCAGCACGAGTGGCAGATCCGATCGCACCGACGACCGCTCGGCGATGGTCCAAGATCGGGATGGTGGCCGTCGTGTTGTCGGTGTTGTCGGTGTTCGCGTCGACCACGATCGCCGCGAAGATCGGGATCCACATTCCGTACCTCCCGAAGCAGCCCTACACCCGTGCGCACGTGTTCAACTCCGAGGCCTATCTGTCGAAGTGGTTCTGGTTCAAGTGGGGCAGCACGTTGGCCAGCGTCACCATGGGCATCACGACGTTCTGCATCTTCCGGCTCCCGAACTTCCCGCTCAACCGTTGGCTCACCAACCGGCGGATGGTCTATGTCGGTGGGGTGCTGAGCTATGCGCTCTACTTGGTGCACACGCCGGTGCAGTATCTGATCGAGCAGACCGTCGGAGGACATCTTCCCGGAGTGCTCGACTTCGCCCTCAAGATGGCCCTGCCGTTCGCCGTAGCCATTCCCATGGCAACCGTCGTGGAGAAGAAGGCGATGGAGATCAAGAACCGGTTCAGCGTTACTTCGACCCACTGAACTCGTACACCGTCACGTCGCCGCCGCGACTCACGGTATGCAGATCGAAGTGCTGCCGGAGCTGCTTGAGCGTGAGCAGGTTGCCGTAGACAGGCGGCAGGTCGATCCACACCAGGCAGCGCCTCGGACCGGTCGACGAGCCGAGCTGCCGCGTGAGTCGAGCGACGTCGTCGACGGTCTGGTTCGACTCCATGGCCGTGCGGGCAGGACTCCAGTGTGAGCCGAGCGCCGGATACAGGGCGTTGGGCAGGTTGGAGTAGGTGTAACAGCCTCGGGGAAGTGCTTTCAGAGCCACGTTGGCGCGGACGGAGGCGAACTCGGCGCTGGCGTAGTTGCCGTCGAACAGGCGGGGCCCGCTGGCGAAGTACGGGACCATGGCGACACCCACGAAGATGCTGAGCGCGACCCAAGCCGTGAAGGCGAATCGAGCGCGGGTGGCCCA
>JBBQLA010000173.1:0-5886 GCA_038327485.1 Acidimicrobiales bacterium | reverse complement strand
GTGCTCGAGGTGATCCGAAACGTTCGAGACGTCACGGATCCGGACGTCTTCGGACCAATGGTCTTGCGAGAGATCGCGACGGCGGTCCCATCAGAGGTGCTGTCCTTCAACGAGGTCGACCCAGCGGTAGGTCGATTCGCGTTTGTGGTCGAGCCGTCGACTTTTCCCGACCACCGTCGTACCCGGCCAAGCGGTCACTGTGACCGGTGCCGGATTCGCACCGGGGGAGTCGGTCAGCGTCGAACTGCACTCGATGGTGGTCCAGTTGGCTACCCTCCCCGCCGACTCATCCGGCGCGGTTGCTGGCACCGTCACCATTCCGGCGGACACCGAGCCGGGCCTGCACCACATCGTGCTTGTCGGAGCCACGTCGCACGTGACGGTGTCGCTGCCGATCACCATCACGTCGGCGACCGGCACTACAACGGTCACCTCAACAACCGTCGCCGCGGCCGCCGTACTGTCGGTCACCGCAAGCAAATCGAATCCGTCAGGCGCCGTTGCGTCAGCACCGGGTGCCATCGCGTTCACCGGGTCCGACAGCAGCTCGTTGCTCCGTGTGGCTGTGGTGATGCTGTTGCTCGGCGGTCTGATGCTCGTAGTGAGGCGACGTCGCCTCCATCCGGTTGATCCCTGATCGCCAACAGCAATCCCGACTCTGGACCTCAACGGCACCCGCGTCAGACCCCACCGAGTCGGCTGATTGAGGTTCACCCCATCGTTGGAACCGAAGGGTTGGGATCTGCACGACCAACTCATGAGACGCAGATCGCGGCCGATCAAGCGAGCTGGCCGTACAAGGGCGACGGATCGCTCATCCGACAGGCCGTCCCCACGGGGAGTCGGCGTGCCGGGGCCCGCCTATGTGGCGGCGCACTGCTCGACCGTCGGAAAGAGCATCACGTCGCTCACCGTGCTGAGCCGCCAGATCACGAAGGAGCGGCGCCGAACTGTGGCGCCGGAATACATGTGCACCTCGAGCACCCTGTTCGAATATTTCGTTTGTCGCTATCATGGGGTCATGGCTGTACAGACTGCAGAAGACCGAGACCGCGCTCGCGAACTGCTCCGACACATGGGACACCCCCGCATCACGACAGACGACGGCAAGGTGCTTGACCTCCCGCCAACGGTGGCCGAGGACCTCGCTGCGATTCTCGAGGCCGCCGCGGACGGCGAACGAGCTTTGGTGCTCCGATCCCCAGACGATCTCACGACCGAGCAGGCCGCGTCGCTGCTCGGAGTGTCCCGACCGACCGTTGTTCGGATGATCGACGAGGGCAAGCTCCCGGCCCGGATGGTGGGCACTCATCGCAGGGTCACCCTCAGCGACGTCATCGCTTACCGCGACGAATCGTCCAGACGCCAGAGCGAGGCCCTCGACGAAATGACACGCCAAGCCGAGGAACTCGGTCTCTACGACTGATGCCCACCACAGTCGCCGTTCTCGACGCCAACATTCTGATCCCGATCGTCGCGTGCGACTTCCTGCTCACCGCCTTCGAACACCACCTCATCGAGCCGGTCGTTTCGATCACCGTGCTGGAAGAGGTTGAACGCACGCTCATCCACGACTTTGCGCACCTCGAACCGGAAGCGTTGCGCCAACGAGTTGCCGCCATGCGCAGGGTGCTCAACGACCAGATCATCGACACCGCGAACCTCGCGGCGGTACCGGCCACGATCAACGACAATGATCGCCACGTGGTCGCCGCAGCCCTGGTCGCTCAGGCCGACGTCATCGTCACCAACGATGTTGCCCTCCGGTCCGAGATCACCAAGTCGGGCCTCGGCCTCGACGCTACCGACGGCGACAGCTTCTCGATGCGCCTGTGGAATGAGTCACCGGCAGCAGTCAGCAACGTGATCACCACGCTCATCACCAAACGTCACCGACGGCCCGTAACGACGTTGGAGATGGCCGCGCAGCTTCACGTCCACTTCCCGTCGATGGTCGATGCGTGGCTCGCATCCTCATGAACCCGGCGGAGTTGTCTCGGCGACGCGGGACTCCAGGAGGTGTAGCCATTGGTGTAGCCATTCGCCACGGGATCAGTCGGCACCGCACGGAACCGAGAGAGCCGTAAAGGCCGAAAACTCGGGCTTCTCGGCATTGACCGGACCCCATCGGACCCCCACTCGTGCGATTTGCAAGCAGGGGGTCGTGGGTTCGATTCCCATCGCCTCCACCCAATCCAGTCCGGAGCCTGGCGCCCGGGCTGAGGGGATCCGAAAGGGAGTCGCTCACCTGGGGAACGTAGGGGTCCCGAGACGAGCCGGTTCCAGGTCCTGGGCGCTCCACCCACCTCATCGCGTGGTGTCCGGAACGGTCGCACAACCCGTCGTCGGCCAAGCGCAGATCGCCGTGGGACTTTTCGGTTTGAAAACGACCGCCCCCGGGAACAACCCAGACATGCTTTGGACCATCTTCATCATTCTCGGAATCGTCGCCTTCGGCCTCATCATCCTCGGTCGTCGCTAGTCATCTCGTGGCTTCGGACATCAGAATGAGCGGCGACGACACCTTTCTTCCGCCATCGGGCAAGCATCCGCCGGGCCCGCTTGACGGGGACGACACTTTTCTCCCACCAGACGACGACCACGCCAAGGTCAACTTGGGCGACCGCGACGCCGACACTGAAGTCGAGCCATCGATCGGAACCCATCATGTCGAACACAACGCAGTCGAACTCGACTGACCCGAACCTGCTCGGGCCCGATACAAGCGCCGAAGCCGTGCTCGACAACGGATTGTTGGAGCGACTCGGAGACATCGGAGACTACGTTTCCTCTGCGCCAGCACCGCTCCCCCGTGATTCCTTCACGAAAACCTCGTTCGGCTCAACCGGGGGATCGCTGAGCGAGCGGCTGGCCGAGGCGGCCCGGGCCGCCCTCGTCGACGACCAACTCTGACGAGTAGTCATCCACGGAGCTCGACCGAGACTTTGCCAACGACAGCCGTCGTGGTCCTGCACGACGACGAGGCCCACCACCACCCCGCTCCTGCCGACGTGGAGCGGGGCGAAGTGCCCGTGAGTCGATGCTCGGGGTCCCGAGCGCCTCGGCGAGCTCAGATCAGCGTTCTTTGCGGGCGGAAATACGCGCGGCGTAGACGGCAGCCTCGGTGCGGCGACTCATGCCCATCTTCGACAGCAGATTCGATACGTAGTTCTTGACCGTTTTCTCCGCCAGGAACAGTTCCTCGGCGATCTGGCGATTGGTCTTGCCGTCCGCCAACAGATCGAGGATCTTCCGCTCCTGACCGGTGAGGTCCTTGAGTCGTTCATCTTGCTCGGGCCCCCCTCGAATTCGTTGGATCACCCGCGCTGCGAGCGCCGGGTCGAGCAACGACGCACCATCTGCCACTCGCTTCACCGCGTCGATGATGTCGGACCCGCGCAACTGTTTGAGGAGGTAGCCCGACGCTCCCGCCACCACTGCATCGAACAGCGCCTCGTCGTCAGAGAACGACGTGAGCATGATGCACTTCAGGTCAGGCAACATCGAACGAACGTCCCGACACACCTCGACTCCGCTTCCGTCGGGCAGTTGCACGTCGAGTACCGCTACGTCGGGTCGGGCCGACGGGATCCGTATGAGCGCCTCGGCGGCGGTGCTGGCCTCGCCGATGACTTCGATCCCCCCGTCACTCTCCAACAGCTCTCGAACTCCCCGACGAACGATTTCGTGATCGTCGAGCAGGAAGACTTTGATGGGCGCTCGATCTTGGGACACCCCGTCATTGTGCCCACAGTCCGCCCGGTAGGTGCAGCAACTACGTTGACATCGGTGAATGGTCTCGCAGGTCCGCTTCAGCTTCGACGCCTGCTCGGAGCGGTCCTCACCATCGGCTCCGACCTCGAACTCTCCGCAGTGCTCCGACGGATCATCGAAGCAGCCACCGAGCTGGTCGATGCCCGCTACGGCGCGTTGGGGGTGCTCGACGAGTCGAGGACCGAGCTGTCGGAGTTCATCACAGTCGGCCTCGACGAGTCCGAACGCGCCGAGATCGGTGAACTCCCCCGAGGCCATGGGCTCCTCGGCGTGCTCATCGCCGACCCCAAACCGCTCCGTCTGCCGAACTTGCACGAACACCCCGACAGCTTCGGCTTCCCACCCCACCATCCTCCAATGACCTCGTTCCTCGGGGTGCCCGTCCTGATCCGGGGTGAGGCGTTCGGAAACCTGTACTTGTGCGACAAGGCCGGAGACGACGCCTTCTCCGACATCGATCAGGAGTTGGTGATCGCGTTGGCCACCGCAGCCGGCGTAGCGATCGACAACGCCCGCCTGCACAGCCGGGTCGCCAACCTCGTGGTCTTCGAGGATCGCGAGCGAATTGCCCGCGACCTGCATGACACGGTGATCCAGCGCCTCTTCGCCGTGGGCCTGGGATTGCAGGGGGTGGTGCGACTCACCGATCAGCCCGCCGTCGTCGCCCGCCTGGAATCGGCGGTCGACGAACTCGATACCACGGTGCGGGAGATCCGATCGGCCATCTTCGAGCTGCACTCCACCCGACTCGTCGGTTCGTCGGTCCGTCAGGCGACCCTGCAGCTGGTGGCGGAGGCGAGCCGCACGTTCAGGTTCGAGCCGACCATCCGCTTCGATGGGCCGGTCGACAGCAGCGTGGACGGCGCCTTGGTCGAGCAGTTGCTCGCGGTGGTCCGCGAGGCACTCGCCAACGTGGCCAAGCACGCCGAGGCCAGCGCCGTGGAGGTGACGATCTCCGCCATCGATGGCACCGTGGCGTTGGTGATCACCGATGACGGAGTCGGGTTTGACCAGTCCGCGCCGAGTGGCGGAAGCGGCCTCGACAACATGAAGGCCCGAGCCGCCAAGTTGGGCGGCGAGTGCAGTGTGGAGCAACGCCCCGAAGGTGGCACGGTGCTCCGGTGGGCCGTGCCTCGTTCCTGACCCTTACTGCACGACCACAGCCGTCACCATGCCGAACATCCCGGCCTCGTTCTCTACGTGGCTGAGGATGTGGCAGTGGTACACCCAGGTGCCCTTGACGTCCGCGTGGAACATCACGGTGAACCGCTGCCCGGGAGCGACCATCAACGTGTCGACCCAATACGGGTGCTCGAGGGGGAAGCCGTCCTCCGATGTGACCAGCTGCGGGAACTCGTGCAAGTGCATCGGGTGGATCTGCAATCCCTCGTTGAAGTAGGTGACCGCGACCCAGTCGCCCTGGTTGACGACGATCGGTGCGGTGGCAGGGAAGCTCTTACCGTTCAGCGACAGCCCGATCACGCCGGCGTCGTTGAGCACCATCGGGATGTCGACCGCCGGCTTCACATCAGCCGGCACCGGGCGACCATTGACATTGGTGCCGGCCCCAGTCGGAGTGGGTCCCACCTGGATGACGCCGAACATGCCGTTGGGCACCGTGCTCACACCGTGGAAGTGTGAGTGGTACATGCCCATGTACGGGCGATCGACGCTGAACTGGTAGGTGAAGTCGGAGCCGGGGGTCACTGGGTCCTGAGTGATGGGAGCGACGCCGTCCATGGCGAACGGGGTCTCGATGCCGTGCCAGTGGATGTCCTGGTCGACCGGCAGCTTGTTGTGGAAGATGACCTTGATCCGGTCACCGACGTCGAGCTTGAACATCGGTCCCGGGACGATCCCGTTGTAGGTCCACGCATCGACGATGTGACCGGGTGAGACCTCCCACTTCGTGATGGCGGCGGTGAGCTCGAACTGCTTCGTGCCGTCGGGGAGGATGGTCGGAACGAGGACCTGATTGCCGACGCCCTCGGTCTTCGCCGGGAAGGCCTTGAACGTGGCCAACATGTCGGCGTCCATCTTGGTGTAGTCCGGTGCCGCACCAGCGCCCGATGCTGAACCGCTCATGTCCATGCCGGCCACCTCGCTGCCGGA